>NZ_CAURLX010000009.1:0-64410 GCF_963525585.1 uncultured Capnocytophaga sp.
ACTACTACTTACTGGAATATACTGACTTGAAGGGCAACCGCCAAGAGAAATCAGGTTGGTTATACCTTAAGGTAAACTAGTTCTATCAGATTTATAATAAATGAGAGTCTTTGGAGATTCTTCCAGAGGCTCTCTTTTTTTGCCTAATGGAAACTATATTAGAATTAATAGAAATAGATATAATATTATTTAGATTCTATCTAAATTTTTCGTATATTTGCACTTTCTTAAAAAACGTACAAATGAAAAAAACACTGTTAGGAATTGCTTTAATAGCATTTTTTCCTGTATTAGCACAACAAAATGCTTTTTTCGCCCGTGATTTCTGGAAAGAAAATACTTCTGTGGAGCAAGTTAAAGCAGCTATAGCCGAGGGGAATAGTCCTTCACAACTGAATGAAGCTGCTTTTGATGCCACTGCTTTGGCTATCTTGGGAAAAGTACCCACTGCGACAGCAATCTATTTGATAGAACAGCCAGGAAATGATATTAATAAGCGAACTCACGATGGACGTACTTATCTGTTTTGGGCAGCGAGTACAGGTAATATTGAGTTAATACAGTATCTTATTGATAAAGGAAGCGACTTATATGCCAAGGATACTAAGGGTTATACGCCTGTAACTTTTGCAGCTCTTTTTGGAATTACAGACCCAGCGGTTTATGAATTGTTCTTTAAAGCAGGAATAAATCCTAAAGAACGCTACGCAGGAGGAGAAACGCTCTTGATGAAGCTTATCCCTTTTGATAATGAGCAACTTACGATTACACAATTTTTTGTGAATAAAGGCTTACGGCTTAAGGACAAGGGAGAAAATGGTGCAACCCTTTTTGATTATGCAACCAGAAAAGGGAACCTCTCTCTTCTAAAGGCGCTTCGAAAGAAAGTAAGACCTACCTCACAAGCTCTTCCGATGGCGGCAGAGGGAATTGTTCGCCAGCCTAATAATTCTCTGGATTTGTATAAGTATCTTGTGCAAGAGCAAAAGATAAATGCCAATGCAATGGATAGTAAAGGAGCTAATGCACTTCATTATTTAGCTCGCAGGCAAGATTTACCTTCTATTACTTATTTGATAAATAAAGGGGCTCAAATAGATCTTGTAGATAAGGATGGAAATACTCCACTTATGAATGCTTGTTATGGAACAAACCTAGAAATAGTAAAAGCTCTTTATAAGGATCAGAATCTTGTGAATAAAATTAATAAAAAAGGAGACACTGCCTTACAAATAGCTTTGCAACGTAGTAATAATGAAGTGGTTGCCTTCTTGTTAGCAGAAGGAGCTACTATAAATGCAGTTAATAATAAAGGAGAAAATCTGATAGAGGCTCTTCTTAAGAGCTATAATCCACGCAAGAAGGATGGAGAGGCTGATTTTGATAAGAAAGTAGCTCTCTTGCAAAAGTATAAAGTATCCTTAGAGCAACCCAATGTACAAGGAAATACAGCCTTACATATAGCTATTCAGAGGGGTAATCGCAAGCTTATAGAAAAAGTACTTCCTTGGGTGAATATCAACACTAAGAATAAAGAAGGAGAAACAGCCTTGATAAAAGCTGCAATGGTGGCTAAAGATACTGAAGTGTTAGAATATCTCATTAGTAAAGGAGCTGATAAGACAAGTACTACTGAGTTAGGAGAGACGGCTTATGATTTGGCTAAAGAAAATGAATCTCTTCAAAAGAGTGGAGCTAATCTGGAATTTTTGAAGTAATAAAATTTTTTATAAAGAGGCTTCCTTTTTAGAAAGCCTCTTTTATTTTAAGAATTATAGGTTTCTACTGATAACGAGTTTCAGGATTTCGGAAGTACCTTCACCTATGGTACATAACTTCGCATCTCGATAGAATTTTTCAACGGGATAGTCAGTTGTATATCCGTAGCCTCCGTGTATCTGGATAGCTTCTCCTGTAACTTTTACACAGAGTTCAGAGGCATAAAGCTTAGCCATAGCTGATTGCTGAGTAACCTTTTGATTGGTTTGCTTTAGGTAAGCCGCTTTGTGTAAGAGTAGTTCGGCTGCTTCTATTTCAGTAGAGAGCTCGGCAAGCTTGAATCCAATAGCTTGGAAGGAGATAATAGGTTTTCCAAACTGAGAACGTTCTTTGGAATATTGGATAGCTGCTTGTATAGCTCCTTTAGCAATACCCAGAGACAGAGCTCCAATAGAGATACGTCCTCCGTCAAGAATTTTCATTGCTTGTATAAAGCCTTCTCCTACAGCTCCTAAGCGGTTTTCGTCAGGGATTATACACTCTTGGAAAATAAGCTCAGCGGTTTCACTGGCACGCATTCCCAGTTTATCTATCTTTTTTCCGCTAGAAAAACCTTTTGTTCCTCTTTCTACAACAAAAGCAGTCATTCCGTGCTTATCTCCTTTTTCTCCTGTACGGGCAATCACTACTGCTATATCTGCACTGATAGCGTGGGTGATAAAGTTTTTTGTTCCATTAAGTACCCATTGATTCCCTTTCTTAACAGCGGTGGTATGCATTCCTCCTGCATCAGAACCTGTATTATGCTCTGTAATACCCCAAGCTCCTATATGTTCTCCAGAGGCTAATTTGGGTAACCAGCGTTTTTTTTGTTCTTCATTTGCAAAAGAAAGTATATGATTTACACAGAGAGAATTATGAGCAGCTATAGAGAGCCCTATAGAGGGATCTACCTGTGAAATTTCACTGATGATGGTAATATATTCGTGATAGCCTAAAGCAGAACCACCATAAGCTTCAGGAACAAGGATTCCCATAAAGCCAAGTTCTCCAGCTTTTTTGAAAACTTCCAAAGGGAAAGTCTGTTCTTTATCCCACAAGCTACGGTGAGGGAGTAAATGTTGTCGCGCAAAGTCTCTTGCCACTTGGGCAATCATTTCGAGTTCTTGAGAGTGAGAAAAATCCATTTGTATTAGGAATTTATTTGAATAAGTTAATCTAAAGACGAAGGTTCTAGGTGTAAGGTGTCCTGTAACCATTGTTTATTATAGATCTTGTTCATATAACGAGAGCCGTGGTCTGGGAATACTACCACAACAATGCTTTCAGGAGAAAAAAGACCTTTCTGAGCATATTTTTGAGTAGCTACCCACGCAGCTCCTGAGGTATATCCACAGAAAATGCCTGTTTTCTGGGTAATGTGCCGAGCCATAAGGGCACTTTCTACATCATTTACCTTGATAAATTCATCTATTACTTGTGTATCAAGGGCACTAGGAATAAGGTTTTTGCCTAATCCTTCTATATAATAAGGATGAAGTTCATTTTTGTCAAGTTCACCTGTATCAAAATATTTTTTAATTAGAGAACCTTCTGCATCTACTCCTAATATTTTGATATTAGGATTCTTTTCTTTTAGAAATCTAGCAATTCCTGAGATAGTTCCTCCTGTACCACTACAAGCCACTACGTGTGTAACCTCTCCTGAAGTCTGTTCCCAGATTTCTCTTCCTGTACTCTGGTAATGAGCTTCGATATTTAAAGGATTGAAATACTGATTGATATAAATAGAATTAGGAGTTTCTTTATGCAAGCGTTTGGCAACTTCATAATAAGAACGAGGGTCTTCAGGAGCTACTTTTGCAGGGCAGACGTGTACTTCAGCTCCTAAGGCGCGGAGCATATCAATCTTATCTTGAGAGGATTTATCAGTAACAGCAAGGATACAACGATAGCCACGAATGGCAGCAATCATAGCCAAGCTAAATCCAGTGTTCCCTGAGGTAGTCTCAATAATTACACCTCCAGGTTTTAGAAGTCCTTGTTTTTCTGCTTCTGTAATGATGTAAAGCGCAGTACGATCCTTTGCAGAATGACCGGGATTAAAGGCTTCTAACTTAGCAAAAAAATGCCCCTCCATTTGAGAGGCTATTCTTTCCAAAGAAACCAAAGGGGTGTTTCCTGTAAGTTCAAGAAGACTATCATAATAATGAATATTTTGTAGCTTCTCCGTATTTTTAGTAAGCATTTTTTACTTATTTATATGAATATTTTTTAGAAAGCTCCTACCATCTGCTTGTGATTATATAGGAAAATTCAAAGAAGCAAAGGTAGTGATTTTTCTTTAAAAGTCAAGAATTATTTATGAATAACAATACGTTGCCCAGCCTTAAGATTTGTACTCCTAAGATTATTCCATTTTTTCAATTGGGTAACAGTAACACCATATCTACTAGCAATTCTTCCCAGAGTTTCTCCTTTTTTTACTTTGTGAGTAGTACGTTTGTTACTAGAGGCTTGTACAGAGGAAAGTACTTCAGGAAGAGGTCTTTCGCGTTTTGAAGCTTCTAGGTCAAGGTAAGCATAGATGGCATCCTCATTATTAACAAATTTGCCAATTGCCTCCACAGGAAGTCGTACTCCATAATTTTTACCTTCTATATAAGGGACAATGTTCAGAGTATAAGCAGGATTAAAGAAACCAATTTCTTCTTCAGTCATTCCTACCACTTGGCTAATATCCTTGAAAGAAATATGTCTTTTTACTTGTACGGTATCTGTTTCAAAGAATACTTTTTCAGGTTTTTGAGTTTGAAAACCGTGTTCTTTAGCATATTCAAAGATATACATAGTAGCCAAGAAAGCAGGGACATATCCAGCTGTTTCATTAGGAAGATAAGGGCGCAGATTCCAGTAATTGGTTTTTCCTCCTGACCTACGCATTGCTTTAGTTACATTTCCAGGTCCAGAGTTATAGGCAGCAAGAACTAAGTCCCAGTCGTTGAATACACTATAGAGCTTCTTGAGGTACTGAGCAGCCGCCTGAGTAGCTAGCTCAGGATGAGAACGATCATCTACATAATTACTCACTTCAAGTCCATACATTTTTCCTGTATAGTACATAAATTGCCAAAGTCCTTTAGCTCCCATAGGAGAAGTAGCTTTAGGGTTTAGGGCACTTTCAACAATAGCTAGGTATTTGATTTCTTTTGGGATTTGATGTTTCACAAGTTCTTTTTCGAACATTGGAAAATAATACTGGCTGATATTCATCAATCTCTGTAGAGAGCTACGTCTGTTTTTTAGAAAATTTTTGATGACATTCTCTAGAATAGGGTTGTATTCTATATGAAAAGGAGTTTTTTGGTCAAGTTTTGCTAAACGTTCTTTAAGAACTTCTGTGGAGAGCTCATTATAGACAACGTTTTCAGAGGGAGTACTCTGAATATCATTCTGCATAAGAGGGAAGAGGGAGTTGTTAGAGAGTTCTTCTAACCATTTCTTATCATACTTTAGAGCCTTGTTATTGTCCTGTAAGTGAAAAAGCCCTTCACGAAGGTTTCCTGAGGAAAGACTATCATTGGTAATTCTGTTAGTTGAGGGCTTATGTAGAGTGTCTGATACTGTGTTTTTTACCTGAGAATTTGCTGAAAAAGAACAGATATATAAAAGGGTAAAAAAGTAAGTTTTTTTCATTATAAATTCATTTAGATGAGTGTTCAAGGGGCAAAGGTAAAAAAATATTTTTAATTCATATGATATAAGATTGTTAATATTTCTGGCATAGTTTTTGCTCTTTTACATCTGTAGATTAAAGAGATTTTTTTATACTTTCTTGAGGATAGAGAAAACAAAGAAAGTTGCCTAATAAAAATTTGCCTATTTCCTTATAAAAACCTACTTTTGCAGGCAAAAACAAAATAAGAAGTGTGTAATTTATGGAGTTGCTCAAGCATATAGAAATCAAGAATTTTACTACTTTATCAGGTAAAGAATATCCTATTCTTCGGTTAACCTATCAAACATTTGGGCTTCCCTTGGGAGAGGCTCCTGTAATTGTAGTTAATCACGCTCTTACAGGGAATTCTCAAGTAATAGGTAAGGAAGGTTGGTGGAATCAGACAGTAGGAGAGGGGAAGGCTTTTGATACTCTGACTCACACGGTTATTTGCTTTAATATACCCGGGAATGGTTATCAAGGAGGTGAAGAAGAACTGATACTTGATTATAAAGAATGGACTGCTCGTGATGTGGCACGTGTCTTCCTATTAGGTTTAGAGAAGTTACAAGTAAGTCATATTCACATATTATCAGGAAGTTCCTTAGGAGGGGGGATAGCTTGGGAAATGATTGCTCTAGCACCTACCTATGTAACTCATTTTTTTGCTGTAGCTACTGATTGGAAAACGACTGACTGGGTTATAGCCAATTGCCTGATTCAAGAACGCTTACTAGAGGGCTGTAATCCTCTTCACGATGCGCGAATGCACGCAATGCTTTGTTATCGTACTCCAGCTTCTTTGAAAGAAAAATTTGAGAGAAGTATTAATACCGAAAGGAATCTATTCAATACCGAAACCTGGCTCTTACACCACGGAGAAAAGCTTCAGAATCGCTTTACTCTTCCAGCTTATAAGCTAATGAATCAGCTAGTTAAAACAATTGATATAGGCAAAGATAGAGGAGACTTTGAGCAGGTGATAGATCCCGTAACTACTGAAATTCATATTATAGGAACAGATACTGACTTGTACTTTGTTCCTCAGGAAAACAGATTGACTTTCAAATTACTACAACAAATGGGTAAAAGAACAACTTATAATGAGATTGTTTCCATTCACGGTCACGATGCATTCCTGATAGAATACCAGCAGTTAGATAAATTCATAAGAACAGCTCTATCATAAGGTTAGGAATGACTTTTCTAGAAGTTTTTAAATGATTATTAGATGAAATATATATATATTATTTGTACCACTTTACTAATGTTTTCTTCTTGGGGACAGGAAGTTTCTCTTACGCCAGCACAGTCCTCGGACTTCAAAGCTAAGGCAATAGAAAGAAATCAGGCTATCAAAACAATGCAGGCTGATTTCAAGCAGAGAAAACATCTGGAATTTATGTCCAAAGATATAGAAACTCTAGGTAAAATAGCTTATGCTAAGCCAGATCAGCTGAATTGGCAATATACAGCTCCTTATCGTTATCAGATTGTTTTCCAGAAGAATACAATTACAGTTAATGATCAGGGAAAGGTTTCCCAAATGAAAGCAGATAATAAAATTTTCAAGAAAATTAACGCACTAATAGTGAGCACAATAAGTGGAAATATGTTTGATGAAAAAGAGTTCTCAGTAGCTCTCTATAAGTCAACAAAGGGAGTGCACGCAAAACTTCTTCCTAAGGACAAAACACTACTGAAGTATATGAAGGAGATTCATTTGTTTTTTTCCTCAGATGCTACTGTGGATCAAGTCAAACTCATAGAGCCTACGGAGGATTATACCGAAATTACTTTTATCAATAAGCAGTTTAATACTCCTATAGATGCGTCTGTTTTTAAGTTGTAGTCTCTTTTTATTTCTTCTGGCTTGTGGAACACCTTTTCAAATTTCTAAAAAATACCAGAAAGAACAAATAAATCAGGAAGTTAAGAATCCTTATTTTAGTGGAAGTGAAGAGCATTTCTATCGAGCTACTATTGAGGCTTATGGGCATACATTTAATGGAATTTTAGCAATAAAAACAAATTCTCTATCCCATAGAGTAGCTCTTACAACAGATTTCGGGAATACTCTTTTGGATTTTTCTTATACAGAAAAAAAATGGAAGGTAAATTACATCAATGAGGATTTGGATAGGAAACCTCTCATTGGGATGTTTGAACGAGATTTTTTAGATTTGCTCAAATCTTTTCATTGCACAGAAAAGTATAGTGACTCCCAAAAGATTATTTATCTTTCGCAAGAACAAAAGACAAAAAATTATCTGTTCCAAAATCCATCAGGAAAGATATATGAGCAAGTAAATACAAATGGATCAAAAAAATATACTACTTTTGCTTTCTCTTATAATGGAGAGGGACAACTGAGAGAAGTACTTATTGAACATCATACAATGAAAGTATTAATTACACTTAGTTTAATGTAAGTAAATCTAACCTAAAAAATCAATTATGTTGGAAAATTTTTATATACTTAAAGAAATCAATACTCTAGGTCAGGGAAAGTATACTTGTAAGATACACCTAAATGCTTCTCATCCTATTTTTGAAGGACATTTTCCAGGGAATCCAGTTACCCCAGGGGTGTGTATGCTGCAGATTATCAAAAATATATCCCAAGAATTATTACAAAAACAGCTGTTTTTGGTCAAAACTTCAAATGTGAAATTTATGGCTCTAATTGATCCTAATAAAACCCCAGAACTGATATTGGATCTTGAAATAGAACAACAATCAGAACATATAATTGTGAAGAATACCACCTCTTTTGCAGGAACAGTAGCCTTAAAATTAACCAATACATATAAGTTATGTTAAGAATATGGAGTCTGTTTTGTTTTTTTATAACTTTTTCTCTTCAGGCTCAGAGCATAGAGCAAATACGTAAATCATATACAATAGCACAGAATAGTAAGGAGAATACAGCTCAGTTTTATCAACTAATGCAGGAGGTTTCTTCCGAAGATATTCCTATAAAAAGAGCTTATAAGGGAGCTTCTATAATGATGTATGCTAAGTATTCAGTAAAGAATGTACGCGACTTACTTAAGGAAGGAAAAGAATGGGTAGAAGAGGCATTAAACAAAGAACCAGAGAATATAGAGATTCGCCTAGTGAGGCTTAGCTTACAAGAACATCTCCCTAAAATAGTTCCTTACCATAAGAATATAGATGAAGATAAGAAGGTCATATTAGATAGCTTCTATTCTCAATCCAAACTACTACAAAAATATTTACAAGATTATATACAAAGCTCTAAAAGTTTTTCTCCAGAAGAGAAAAAAAGGATAAAAAATTAATTATTTTTGAAAATATTAGGTTCGTATAAGGTTTTTTTTGTATGTTTGCACCCTAGAAAAGTTTTTGACAAAAAAATAAAATAATATCAAAATAAATGAAAATGAAATATCTTTTAAGCATAGTGAGCGTCTGCTCTTCTTTTTTACTTTGGTCTCAGCCTAAATTAGAAGATACTTGGAAGGATAGTAAGCTGAATGAAACACTTGAAACTCCTCTAGGATTTCTTAGAAAAGAAAGAACAACAGAGAACAAGATAGATTATGTGTTAGGGATAGATAAGAATAACAAAATTAAGTACATAGAGACGAACACCCCTACTTTTAAGATAGAAGGCTATAGTTTGGCAACTAAGTTATTTTCTTTTAAGAACTACACATATACCCGTTATTTTGATGGCTGGGGTTACTATTTGCGTGTAAATAACTCTTGGTGTGCCTATTTTGGGAAAGCTAAGCCAACAAAAGATACTCGTCCTATCTTCTTTTTTAATTATAATTTTGGAAAAGCTGAAGGAAAACCTATTTTTGATGCAAATTATGAAGAGGTATTAGCTGCACAACAGAAGGCTGAAAAGGAAAAAGCTGAGAAAAAAGCTAAAGAAAAGGAAGAAAAAGAGAGAAAAAATGCTGAATACCTTAAGGAAAAAGAACGCTTAGAGAAAGAAAAAGCAGAAAAGGAAGAAGCAGAGAAAGAAAAAAAGATAGCTCTACAGAAAGAAATTGAAAAACGTAAGGCTGAAGAGGAGGCTAAGAAAAAAGCTGAGGAAGAAGCAAAACAAAAATATGCTAGGGAAGTAGCAGAATATAATGCTAAAAAAGAGGCTGAGAAAAAAGCTAAAGAAGAAGAACGTAAAAGAAAATCAGAGGAATTTCGTACAGGACAAAGGGTAGTAAATACAGAAACTGCACAAGGGACAAGTACCTCTACTTCTACTTCTGAGGCTTTGCAAGGAGGTGAAAAACTCTTGGATGAGACACTTAAAGCTAAATTAAAAAAATCTTTAAGAGATTATCAAGCATATATAAAAAAGAATCAAAAACGTACGGAGTCTTATCCATTAGTGCTAGTAAATTATAAGGATGTAATGGAGTATTCCCAAGCAGAATTAGCTAAAATAACCAAGATAGCTTCTACAACAGTCTTTAAAAAGGGTGCCAAACGTACTGAGGACTTTAAAGATAAGGGAGCTAATGGTGTAGTAATCATCAAAGTAGAATTTTAGAAATATCTATTATAAAAAGGGTATTGTTCAGTACAATACCCTTTTTTTGTTATCATCTTATTAATTTTTTGTATTTGATACGAGTAGGAGTTACTTCTTTACCAAGGCGTTTTTTCTTATTTTCTTCATATTCAGAGAAACTTCCTTCAAAGAAATATACCTGTGAATCTCCTTCGAAAGCTAAGATATGCGTACAGATTCTATCAAGAAACCATCGGTCGTGGGAAATAACAACTGCACATCCTGCAAAATTTTCCAAACCTTCCTCTAAAGCTCTTAACGTATTGATATCTAAATCATTGGTAGGCTCATCTAGTAAGAGAACATTTCCTTCCTCTTTAAGCGTCATAGCCAAGTGTAACCGATTTCGTTCTCCTCCTGAAAGAGTAGCTACTTTTTTGTTCTGTTCGCTACCTGAGAAGTTGAATCTGCTTAAGTAAGCTCGAGAGTTCACTTGTCTCCCTCCCATCATAATGAGGTCTTGCCCATCAGAGAAGTTCTCCCAAATAGATTTTTCGGGGTCAATATTTTTATGAGTTTGATCAACATAGGCAATTTTTACTGTATCTCCTACTAGAAATTCACCACTATCAGGCTTTTCTTCCCCCATAATCATACGAAAGATTGTAGATTTTCCAGCTCCATTGGGGCCTATTACTCCTACAATCCCCGCTTGAGGAAGAACAAAATTGAGGTCTTCATAGAGGATTTTGTCTCCAAAAGCCTTAGAGACATTGCGAGCCTCAATCACATTAGTTCCTAATCTGGGACCATTTGGTATATATATTTCTAACTTTTCTTCTAACTGTTTTTGGTCTTCATTAAGAAGACGATCGTAGTTTTGTAATCGAGCTTTTTGCTTTGCTTGCCTACCTTTTGCTCCTTGTCTGACCCACTCAAGCTCTCTTTCTAGGACTTTTTGTCGTTTTGTTTCGCTTTTTTGTTCTTGAGCTAAGCGTTTTGCTTTCTGGTCAAGCCAAGAAGAATAATTTCCTTTCCAAGGAATTCCTTCACCTCGATCAAGCTCTAGTATCCATCCAGCTACATTGTCCAAGAAATATCGGTCGTGAGTAACAGCGATGACAGTTCCTGCATATTGTTGTAGGTGTTGCTCCAGCCATAGTACAGATTCGGCATCAAGGTGGTTGGTAGGCTCATCCAATAGTAGAACATCGGGCTGTTGTAATAGAAGCCTGCAGAGAGCAACTCTTCTACGCTCACCTCCTGATAATACTTTAATAGGGGTATCAGGGTCAGGGGTACGGAGGGCATCCATAGCTACTTCTAGCTTATTATCTATATCCCAAGCCCCTAAGGCATCGATTTTGTCCTGTAGTTCAGCTTGCTTATCCATCAGTTTCTGCATCTTATCAGGATCGGAGTAGTTTTCTTCTAGGGCGAATAGGTCGTTAATCTGATTGAATTCGTTCAGTAAGTTCATTGTATCGGCAACACCTTCTCTTACTACTTCTACAACGGTTTTATTTTCATCCAAAACAGGTTCTTGCTCAAGATATCCTACAGTATAATTGGGAGCAAATACTACCTCTCCTTGATAGTTTTTATCTACTCCTGCAATAATTTTCAAGAGGGAAGATTTTCCTGAACCATTTAATCCTAGAATACCTATTTTAGCCCCATAGAAGAAGCTCAGATAGATATCCTTTAATACTTGTTTGTTACTTGAGGAATAGGTCTTACTGACCTTACTCATTGAAAAAATTACTTTTTTATCGTCAGCCATAGATAATGGTTTTATTAAGGGACAAATATATGAAAAAAATAACAATAAACATAATCCTTTGGTAACTTGTATTTCTTGTAAAAATATTGTACTTTTGCTAAAAAAATTATTAGATGAAATCCTATACATTATTTTTTTGTATATCATTGTTTTTGAATAGTTTATTTGTGCAATCTCAGAGTAAAACGTATAAAGTTCGTACAGTAGCATTCTATAATGTTGAGAATCTCTTCGATACAATTAATGATCCTAAAAAATTTGACGATGATCGTACCCCCACAGGAAAGGACCATTGGACAGGGAAGCATTATTATGATCATATCAATAAAATAGGTGCTACAATAGCCAAAATAGGAAAAGAAACTACAGGGCAAGCGCCTGATTTTGTAGGACTTGCAGAGGTGGAGAATAAAGATGTCCTAGAGGATTTGGTTAATTCCAGTGCCCTACGGGATAATTTTTATGGAATAGTTCATTATAATTCTCCTGATGCCAGAGGGATAGATGTTGCTTTTCTTTACAAGCAGTCTGTATTCAAGCTAAATAAGACATCTAAACATTTCTTAGATATCAAAGATGATAATGGAAAACGCAAATATACAAGAGACCAAATCCTTATATCTGGAGAAATAGAAGGAGAGGAAATACACTTTATAGTGAATCACTGGCCTTCACGAGCAGGAGGTGAAGCTGCAAGCCGACCTTTCCGTGAGGCAGCTGCTAGCTTAAATAAAAAGATAATAGACTCACTGACTGCTATAAATCCAATGGCAAAGGTCATTAGTATGGGCGATTTCAATGATGATCCTACCAATTCAGCATTTAAGAAAGTATTAAAAACAAAAGCTAACAAAGATAAAGTCTCTCAAGGAGATTTGTATAATCCTATGGAGAATATGTTCAAAAAAGGGATAGGAACCCTTGCTTATCGTGATAGCTGGAGTTTGTTTGATCAGTTTGTACTTACTTATGGATTTCTTAAACCTCAGGAAGGCTATAAATATTGGAAAGCCGGTGTTTTTAATAGTCCAGAATTAGCCACTCCTTCAGGTAAATATGAAGGATATCCTTTCCGTAGCTATGCTAATGGAAGCTATACGGGAGGGTACTCTGACCACTTTCCCGTATATCTGTTCCTGATAAAAGAGCAATAAAAGAAGCTATACATAGATTTCACGTCCAGAGAAGAAAAATGAAATTTCTTTCTGGGCGTTTTCATTTGAGTCAGAACCGTGTATGGCATTTTCTCCTACACTTTCACCATATTTTGCTCGTATAGTTCCTTTTTCGGCTTTAGAGGGATCAGTTGCGCCTATAAATTCTCTAAAAGCCTCTATAGCATTTTCTTTTTCTAAAGCAATAGCGACAATAGGACTACGAGACATAAAAGACACTAATTCATCAAAAAAAGGACGTTCTTTATGGATTTCATAAAATTTTTCAGCCTCTTTTCTACTTAACCATACGTACTTAAGAGCCAGAATCTTGTAGCCACCTTTAATAATCTGGTCTATAATGGCTCCTGTATGCCCTTTCTCTACAGCGTTAGGCTTAATCATTGTAAAAGTTTGATTTGTAATCATAAAAATATTTTTTTAAATGTTTTGTAATCAATGATTTACATTGTTTTTTTTCTCT
The DNA here is from genome assembly GCF_963525585.1 of uncultured Capnocytophaga sp. NCBI lineage: Bacteria > Pseudomonadati > Bacteroidota > Flavobacteriia > Flavobacteriales > Flavobacteriaceae > Capnocytophaga > uncultured Capnocytophaga sp. The sequence goes on from NZ_CAURLX010000009.1 coordinate 13,348, forward strand.
GAAGAAAAAGAATCCAAATAAATCTGCGTAAAATTACAAAAAAATATTGAAATATTGTTGTTTGTTTCTATTTTTTTTGTACCTTTGCACTCGGCAAGTCCTACACGACCAGCTCCCTTAGAATCCTCCAGGGTGGGAACACAGCAAAGGTATAAGGTTGTAGCGGTGCGATGTAGGTAGCTTGCCTTTTTTTATTTTATATACTCCATTAACTATAATAGATTAAGAAATGACAGAACAACAAATTCTAAAGAAAATAGATAAATTAAATGAGGATGACCATATTCAAGCAGTGGTTGATTTTATAGAAAAATTACCTCATAAAGATAAAACTACAGAAGTACTCAGTGAATTAGGACGTGCTTATAATAATCTCTATTGGCAAAAGCCTTCAGAAGCTAATGAAAAGTATTTGAAAAAAGCAGTAGAAGTGTTCAAATACCTTGAAGAAGAAATAGGAGATACTGAAAGCTGGAATTATAGGATTGGTTATTCCTATTTTTACTTGAATAATATAGAAAAATCTAAAAAACACTTGGAAAAATCTTCTGCTGTTCCAGGAGCTCAGGAATTATTACACTATATAACTATTGCTCAAAATAAAGGGATAACTCTTAGAGATGCCGTCAAAGGAGGAGTAGGAGAAGTAGAATATATACTAGAAGATTTTTTGGTAGCTATCCAGAAATATGCCCCTCAGATGGAACATTACTTAGGGCAACCTGCTACAGAGCAAGAATTGACCTCTCTTGAAGAACATTTAGGATATTCTCTTCCAGAGACATTTAAGCAACTTCATAGAACATTCAGTGGTCAGTCTCAGAAAAAACCTTTCTTTGGAGTAGGACAGAGATTTGTCGCACTTGATGAAATTGAGGAGATTCAACAACGAATGTTGAGCTTTGTTGTTGAAAATTATGGTGAAAATTGGCAGGAGACTCATATTCCAGAGGACGTTTTTGAGGAAGAAGGTTACATAAAAAATCAGCTCTTCAGTTACAAATGGGTGCCTTTTATGGTGCAAGAAGTAGATGGAGAACCTAATAGTTATCTTTGTTTTGACTTTGATAATGATCAAGAAGGAGAATATGGTCAGCTTATAGGAATAACGCCAGATAAAGAGCTTGAGTATTATGAGCTTTCATTTATATTTCCAGGACTTTTCCATTGGTTATCAGCAACTAATGAAGGGCTAGAGACAGGGAGAATGCTTTATTCAGAAGAGTTGGATGCTATTGAGTTTCTAAATAGGAACACCTCAGAAACGGCTTTTTATGAAGAAGATGAACGGGAAGCATTGGAGAAATATATAAAAGAAAATTTTGGTGATTTTGAGGAAGTCTTTCACGAGCTAGTTTCTCCAGATATTCATTGTGATATATATGTTGTCAAGCCTACACCAGAACGCAATTATTATACTTTGGTTACAGGAGGAATGGGAGCTTATGCGATGAATGTTCCAGAAGGATTTGAAGTGAGTCCTTATGCAGAATTGGTAATAAATCTTCCTCCTCATTGGAATATAAAGAGTGAAGAGGAAAAAGACTATTGGCCTATTCGTTGGTTGAAAAACCTCTCTCGCTTACCTATAGATCAGCAAACTTTCCTCGCTTGGGGGCATACAGTTCCTATTGGAGATACCTTGGAAGGGACAGATTTTACCTGTATACTTCTTATTGCAGCAGATGATAAGAATGATGATAAAGATGCTATTGTATCTCTTCCTAGTGGAAAAGAAGTGCATTTTTATACTTTAGTGCCATTATATGAGAAAGAAATGCTTTATAAGTTAGAAAATGATAGTGGTGCTTTATTAGAACTTTTCTCAGAAAATGAAATTCCATATCCTCCTGTGGTAGATATTAATCGTGTAAATGTATGTGAGAACTTTACTCCAACTCAGAATACCAATCTATTGGATAATGTTCATTGGGCATTTACACAGGAATATTTTCCAGGGTTAATGGTTTTCTGGGAGAGTGTTACGGCTTATAATAATGATATGGAAAATGATTTGGATGATTTCAATCCTTATGCAACCATATTCAATACACCTAAAGTAAAAATAATGTATCAGGCTTGGATAAAGAGCAAAAAAGAACTGCATAAGTTTGAGGTACTTGCCAATGAGAATATATTTGATGAGGAACCTAATGAAGATGGGTACTATCAGGCACTTATTGTAGCAGAATTATATTCAGGAGATGGAGCTTCTTTTGGAGCATTGGAGTTGCTTTGGTTTATCCATAATACTTTGTCTAACAAAGATTTGGGTCAGTATATTTTCTTTGAAGGATTTGATATAGAAGGCTATGAGGAAGATGGAACTCCTGTTATTTTCATTAATTGTGGTTTATAGAAATTTCCTTATTCAAAATAGAAAAAATAAAGGTTGTTCATTTTGAGCAACCTTTATTTATAGATTTATAGGACGTTATCTAAAGCCTTATTGATTTCTCGCACAGCTAAAGCACTTTCTTTGAATTTAGCTTTTTCCTCTTCAGAGAGTTCTATATTAATGATTTCTTCAATACCATTCTTACCAATAACAGTAGGGACTCCTAGGCAGATATCACTTTCGCCATATTCTCCATTGAGAAGTGTAGAACAAGGATATACTTTTTTCTGATCACAAGCAATGGCTTGTACAAGAGCAGAAACAGCTGCACCTGGTGCATACCAAGCAGAAGTACCCAAGAGCTTAGTAAGAGTAGCTCCACCTACTTTTGTTTCCTGTGATACATATTCTAATTGTTCTTGAGAAAGGAATTGGCTTACAGGTACTCCATTTCTGGAAGCCAATCGAGTAAGAGGAAGCATTCCAGTATCACTGTGAGCTGCGATAACCATACCATCTACATCGGAAATAGGACTTTTAAGAGCTTCTGCAAGGCGATATTTGAAACGAGCAGAGTCCAAAGCTCCTCCCATTCCTATAATTCTATTTCTAGGAAGTTTGGTTACTTTATGAACTAAATAAGCCAAAGTATCCATAGGATTACTTACGATGATGATAATTACATTGGGCGAATATTTTATAAGTTGTTCTACAACTGATTTTACAATGTTCGCATTTGTTCCAATGAGTTCTTCTCGGGTCATTCCGGGCTTGCGAGGAATACCAGAGGTAATGACAGCAACTTCACTTCCTGCGGTTTGAGAATAATCATTGGTAACCCCTTTAATACGAGTGTCAAAACCATTCAAAGAAGCTGTTTGCATTAAGTCCATTGCTTTCCCTTCTGCAAATCCTTCCTTAATATCCAGTAGAATGACCTCAGAAGCAAAATTCTTAAGTGCAATATACTCTGCACAACTTGCGCCTACAGCACCAGCGCCTACTACAGTTACTTTCATAAAAAAATGATTAAATTTTGTTAGGTCAAAGTTACGAAAAAAATCTGACTTATACAATAAATTCAATCATTTTTTAATCTTTATATAAAGTGATGGATGGCTATAAAGGGTTATTTTTTTAGCCAATTATTTGAAAAAGAACAATTTCTATATTCTCCTTTTATTGAAACAAAAGTCTTTTTAATAGCATCATCAATCCATTTACGAACCGCAGTTAATTGTTTTTCTTTAAGAGCTAATTCGCGAATTTTTGTATAGTCATTAACAAAATCAGCTGTATGCTCATTGATACGGTTGGTAACACGGAATATTTTATACATTTTCCTACCACTTCTGTCTTCATCTACAATAGGAGAAGAAACCTCCTCTTCTTTAAGAGAAGCTACCTGAGAATATAATAGAGGTTCCATACGAGTTAGCTCAAACTTAGTAGAATAGTTCTCAGGGTTAATCAGTTGTCCGCCATCTTCTTTTGTCTCTTTCTCATCGGAGAAATTTTTAGCAGCCTCAGCAAAAGTAAATTCTTTGTTAAGAATTTTTTCACGAATATCATTTATTTTCTTTTTAGCTTCTTCTAGTGCTTTGTCAGGAATTTGGGGAACCATAAGGATATGACGTACAGAAACCTCTTTTCCTCGTATTTTTACTACTTGGATAATATGCCAGCCAAAGTCTGTCTTGAAAGGATCCGAAATTTCTCCTTCTTGGAGGCTAAAAGCCACATCTTTAAATTCTTTAGCAAAACTAGATTTTCTATTGAAAGTAAGTTCCTTACCTCCAGTAGCCCTATCAGCAGAATATAAGATAGCTTTGGTGGGGAAGCTGGTTCCATTCTCTAAGACATCTTTCTTGATTTCCTTAAGCTGTTCAATTACTTTATCTATTTCACTCTGAGGAGCTTTGGGTTCTATTACTATTTGAGCAATCTCTAGTTCAGTACCAATAGTGGGGAGCTCATCTTTAGGTATTTTATTAAAGAACTGTTTTATTTCTTCAGGAGTAACTTCTATATTTTCTACGATTTTAGCTTTCATTTTGGAGCTTAATTCATTCTGTCGCAGAATATTAAAAAGTTCATCACGGAGTGATTGTTCATCCTCTTTGTTATAAAATTTCACAACTTTTTGAATATCACCGATTTGTTCTACTAAGAAATCTATACGGCGGTTCACTCCATCTCGGATTTCCTCATCTGAAATCTTGATACTATCCTGTATAGCTTGGCTTACATATAGCTTATCTTCCATAAGCTTACCTAATAGCTGACATCTTGTAATCTCTTTTGTATCAACATTCTGAGATTTTAGTTCAATGAGAGAACGATCAATATCTGTTTCCAAGATTAAGTAATCTCCTATGACAGAAGCTACACCATCTACCTTAGTTTTGGAGTTCTGGGCAGAGATAACTTGAATGCAGAAAAGGAAAGCAATGAATAATCTTGAGAGGGAATTAATTTTCTTCATATAGTTCAAACTGTTTTTTCTTAATAGCATTAGTAATGATTTCTTTTTCTAAGTTGTTGATATAATTGCTTTTACGTTTGTTTAAAATGATTTGTTTTAGAGTAGGGGACACATACTCTATAGGGGCATAATCACTGGAGTCTAGGAAATTATTTATTTTAACTAAATATACATTAGTAGAATCTCTCTGTTCCAAAAACTGGTTTATGAATCTTTTATTCAGTTTGTCCTTCATAATAGGGAGCTTTTCCTCTACATCAGTAGCTCTTACCCATATACTGTCATTGAGAAAAAGAGACCTAAAAGAGGTTGAAAGAGAATCTATATACGACTTATCCTTGGAGGAAAAGTTCCTAAAAGAGCTGATTAATTTCTGTGAAATATTTCCTATAGGAATCTCTAGATAACGTAACTGTACTAAGTTCTCATTAAGCTTGAATATATCTTTGTTTTCTTGGTAAAATTTCTCTTTTTCGGTACGAGTAATGGTAGTATCTACCTGTCGGGTAAGCAAGTCAAGATAAGCCTGAGAATATAGGTCTGTTCTGTACTCATTTACAAGTTGTTCAAAGGCTTCTTTTTTGTTATTTGATAAATTATCCTGAGCTTTAGCAAAAAGTAGTTTCTTTAGAGCCCAATGATTGATAAAAGGGGTTACAATACGTACACTATCTTCCAAGGTGTAATTGGGAGGGAGGAGTTTTTTTACATCATCTTCATAAAGATAAGCCTCACCTACTCGAGCAATTACCTTGCCGCTCCTAGGGGTATCAGTCCAATGACAAGCTGTAAAAAAGAAGGCTAAGAGTTGGAAAATAAGTATCTTTTCTTTCATTTTAGCGTTTTTTAAGAAATCTACGCAAAATCATTGCAAGTTACAGCTATTTTGAAAATAAAACTAATCAATTAGTTTTTTTTTAACTTTAGATGAAATTTTGGGGCGTAAAGGTATCCTTGAATTGGAAGATATAAGTACGAATCCAAGTATTGATTTCTATAATGGAAGGATAGAACAGGGAATTATCAGTTACTTCTTTTAGAATAATCTCTATAGCTCCTTTGTTCAGGTAAAGCAATGCAGTTCCTACAATAAGGCTCCACTTAAAAAGCCCAAAAAGAGCTCCTGCAATACGGTTGATAGGTCCTAAATATATACTTTCTAGGAACTTTGTTAAGAGCTTTCCTGTAATCCTTACAAGTACAAAAATGACCAGAAAAACAATCAAAAAAGAGATTATCTGATTGGTTTTTGCAGAGAAGGAAAGGCTATTATGGAGAAATTCTGAGGCTAAGGAAGAGAAATGAATAGCTCCGAAAAGGGCAATAAAGACCGCTAAAAGAGAAGCCACTTCCCATATGAATCCTTTGATGAATCCTTGAACAACCCCAATGCCAAGAAGCAGGGCTAAAATGATATCTATGTTATTCATTATAAAGAGAATAGAGATGTTTCCATCTCTATAATAGGTTAATATTCCTCTTCATTCCAGAGATAATCCTCTTCAGTAGGATAATCCGGCCAAATTTCTTCAATGGACTCATATATTTCTCCTTCATCCTCTAGGGATTCAAGGTTTTCTACAACTTCCATAGGAGCTCCTGTACGATAAGCATAGTCTATAATTTCCTCTTTGGTAGCTGGCCAAGGAGCATCACTTAGATAAGAGGCAAGTTCTAACGTCCAATACATATAATCTGAATTTATTAGTAATACTAAATTAGGTGCAAAAATATAAAAAAATCCAATAAAAAAAGCGTATAGGTCAAAAAAAATAAACTATAGAATAATTTAACATTTCTTCTGGAGAACTAATATTCATTCTTGAAGAGAGTACGAATACTAGCAAAAGAATTCTTAAGTATTTTTTTGAGTTTTTTAGGCTTTTCCCAAGTGCAGGATTCGATATCTTCCTCCTCTTGAGGGATAAGTTCTTTCGAGCTATCACTGTACATATTATACCAGAAAGTTTCCTTCAGGTGGTACTTATTATCTCTTTTATAGATATGATAGGTAGTGGAACGGAGTCCTAGTAGGGAAAGGGTATCCAAGCCTGTTTCTTCTTCTACCTCCCTTTGGGCACATTTTTTCAGGTCTTCTCCTCGTTCTAGTTTGCCTTTAGGGAGATCCCATTTTCCTTTTCGCTTAATAAAAAGAATTTTCCCTTCATCATTTCTTACAACACCTCCTGCAGCAGCTACTTTGGTGAGTTCAAGGGCAAATTCATCCAATAATCTCTCCTTTTTATCTTCTATAAAGAAAATAAACTTCCCAGAGGAATGGTTTTCTATCTTTTTCAGAAAATCAGGGATAGAGATTTTTTCTTTCGTATAAATAGGATACTTTTTCTTGTAAGATTTTTTTAATTTGTTAGTGAGAATAATCTTCTTGTCTTCAAAGAAAATTTTATAAGTCATAGTTCTATATTCTATTATTCAATAATAAGTCTGCGTTCTTCATCAAAGGCATCACTGTCAAAAATGATCTGATAAACTCCCTTGGGTAGGTAGTACTTTCCATTTCCTGCTTTCTTGAAAGTGGTTAGTAATTTTCTTTCATAAGAAAGCCGTCCAGCTTCATCGAAAACTAAGTCAAAAGGAATGAAATTGAATCCTATATTGGTCTTATAAGTGAATTTAGCCAAAGTGATATCATCCTTAACGATGCTAATTTTAATGTCATTTCCTTCCTTAGAAGCAAAGGTTTCTAAAAGAAGTGAGGGGATTTCGGGCTCCTGCCAAGGACTATCGGAATTACCCCACTTTGAGGAGTACTTAATAGAATAGGTATCCTTAAGAGGGTAAAAAGGCTGATCTTGTATAGCAGCTTTTAGTTCTTTGAGAGCTGCTACATTGGTAGTGAAAACGCCATTTCCTTGAGTTCCTATATAGAGCTGATTTGTTTGAGGATTCATTGCGATTGCACTAACAGAGGTTCTAGGAAGTTTTTCCTTAAAAGGATGCCACTTTTCTCCCATATCAAAGGAAACATATAAGCCGTTTTCTGTTCCTAGATAGAGAACTTGCTCATTAGAAGGATCTTCTATAAGAACATTTGCTGTTTCTTCTGGAAGATTAGCCTTCAGGTTATCCCAACTTTTCCCCATATTATTACTACGAAATACTAAGGTCTGATGGGAATTATTCTGTAAAATAGCGTACACTCTTTCTCGTTGATGCTTGGAGGCAACTAAGCAATTTACACGATTAGGAGTAGGGAAAGAAGAATAGATCATTTGCCAAGAAACCCCACTATTCTGAGTTGTATAGATCATACCATCGTCACTTCCTGTATATAAAAGCCCAAACTGGAAAGGTGATTCTGCTATAGCTGAGATAGTTCCATAGGATAGAATTCCTCCTTTGTCTCCGTTGGTAAGGTCTGTTGAGATTGCATTCCACTGGCGTCCTTCATTAAGGGACTGGAAGAGAATATTGGTACCCGCATATAAGATAGTATTATTCTGAGGAGAGAGAGATAAGGTGGTTTGCGAAGGGTAACGTTGTTTTATCTTTCTGTCATAGGGGAGGGTAACCTTTCCCTGTTTAAGGGATTGTATAGTTCCAAGATTTTGAGCAATAAATACCTTATTCTCAGGAGATACTGCTAAAGTACCATTTTCACTACTTACTTGGAGCCATCCATTAGGGGTATATCTTAGGAATCCTCCTTTGTAAATGCTAGCATAAAGTGTAGAAAGGGAAGGATTCCCAATGGCTAGAGAAGTTACAGAAACTGTTTGAGGAATCTCTTGCTTTACCCAAGTTCGTCCCTGATCTAAGGATTGGAACATTCCTTCATTGGTTACTAAAATAATTTGTCTATCTTCTACAGATAGCTGATGTACTTTTTGGTCTCTAGGGTTATTCTTGATCAAGCTCCAAGTAATACCTCCATTAATGGACTTCAGTAACGGAATTCCTGAGAGATACAATTCATTTTCTTGCTTAGGATTTACCGCCAAGGCTCCTACTTCATAGCCTTTGTTATAGAAAACATTTGTTAGAGGCTTACTATTTCTTTTTACCCAAGATTTTCCTCCATCAGCAGTGAAATAAACTTCAGCTCCTATCACACGAGGCATAATTCCTAAGAACTTAGGAAGTTCATTGGCTTTAACAATCCCTGAACGTACCATTTCACGTAGGTTATTGGGAGAAAATCTGTTTTGTAAGGAATGGTTATAGATATATTGGTTTAGTTTTTCATCATCTAAAGCAATGAAATCCCTATTAGAAATATTCTCCAGAAGAGCATCATCTCCCTCATCTAGAGCACGTTCTCTATTATCTACAAGGGCATAGATACTATTGGGGCTGAATACTGCCAAAGATATCTTTCCAATATTTCCTTGAGGGAACCCAGAACCATCAGCGGTGAGTAATTCCCAAGAAGCTCCTGAGTTTGTACTTTTATAAATTCCTGATTTGCTTCCACTAGGGATGATATTGGAAGGACTGAATTGCACATCCCAAGCAGCAAGAAAGAGCGTTTCGGGGGTATTAGGGGCTTTTTTGATTTCATTTACGCCTACTTGTCCAAAGGTTTGTGTCCAGCTTTTTCCTTTATTATTAGTACAGAAAACGCCTTTTTCATTTCCCCCTTCTCCAAGAGAACTAAGGCAGGCAACAGAATCAGAAATTAGGGTAATTTGGCTTACATTCAGATTGTTTAGAGGAGCTGTAGCTAGCCATTCCTGATTATTTTCTTTGATAAAAACTCCTTGATGATTAGCAACCCAAAGAGTCTGACGCTCCCAATCCACTGCCATAGCTGTAGTCTGAGGAGTCATAAAATCAGCAAAGGTAGGGGAGAAGCTAGCTCCATTATTATTACTATACCATACGCCTGACTGTGAAAAGGCTACATATAGTTCGTAGGGGTTCTTGGGGTTTCTTTCCACAGAAATAATTTCCCCGGCTCCTCGTGTGATGGGGAGAGCTTCAAAAGGAATATTCTTTACCCACGATTTTTGTAGATTTTCCTTGCGAATGGCTTCCTGTCGGTCTTGTAATTGTGCATTACTTAGGCTTACAAAAGAGATAAAAGCAATAAAAAAAAGAATATTTTTCATATCTTTAATGATTAATTAACTAATATGAATAGAAAGTATTCCAAAGGATTCTAGCTTTTTCCAAATCCTCAGGTGTATCTATTCCTATATTTTCAACAGGGGAAAGTACCATTTTAATACGTTTTCCATTTTCTAGATAGCGGAGTTGTTCCAATTTTTCCATCTCCTCCAAAGCAGAAGCAGGGAGACTATAGAAATCCATTAGAGCTTTCTTTCGGAAAGCATATACTCCGATGTGCTTCATATAAGGAAAAGAACTTCTCCCTTCTCGGTTGAAAGGGATTACTGAACGAGAGAAATACAAGGCAAACTGGTTCTTATCAGTAACCACTTTTACATTATTTGGATTCTCAATTTCTCCTCTATCAGATAATGGAGTCATCAAAGAAGCAAGGTCTATTTGCTTGAGGGAATCCTCTTCAAATACCTTTAGGAGTTTCTCTAAACTATCTTTCTGAATGAAAGGTTCATCTCCTTGTACATTGATAATTATATCAGCAGGAAGTTCCGCAACGGCTTCCGCAATTCTATTGCTTCCACAATTATGAGCTAGCTTACTGATGAATACTTTTCCTCCAATAGAGGTGATTCTTTCGGCAATTTCTTCACTATCAGTGGCTACCCATACTTCATCAAAAAGATGTGTTTGCACGGTAGCTAAGTAAGTTTGCTCAATTACCGACTTACCTCCTAAGTCCTGTAATAACTTATAAGGAAAGCGAGTAGCCTGTAGCCGAGCAGGAATAACAGCTATTTTTCTCATAAGAATCCTAATTCTAGTTTAGCTTCTTCACTCATCATTTCTTGTCCCCAAGGTGGGTCAAAAGTAAGTTCTACTTCTACTTGGTTAATCTCATCAATACTGCTTATTTTTTCATAAACCTCTTGAGGGAGCACCTCTGCTACGGGGCAGTTAGGAGAGGTAAGAGTCATAAGAATTTTCACATCATAATTTTCATTGATAAAAACATCATAGATAAGTCCTAATTCGTAAATATCAACAGGGATTTCAGGGTCATAGATGGTATGGAGTACTTCTACTATTTTTTCTCCAATAAGGTCTGTATTAATAGGTTCATTCATTTTATTTGGTATTTAAAAGAGTTGCTTGTGCATATAATTTCATTTGTTCTATCATACTAACTAATCCATTAGCACGGGTAGGAGAGAGGTGTTCCTTAAGTCCTATTTTATCAATAAAGCTCATATCAGCTTGTAGAATATCAGAGGCTTTCTGTCCAGAAAGTACCTGAATAAGGATAGCAATAATTCCCTTAGTAATAATAGCATCACTATCAGCAGTAAAATAAATTGTATCACCTTGGCAATCAGCGTGTAGCCATACTTGGCTTTGGCAACCTTTGATAAGGTAATTTTCTGTCTTATATTGTGAATCTATCATAGGAAGTTGCTTTCCTAAGCTAATCATATATTCATAGCGATCCTCCCAATTCTCTAGCAATGTGAAGTCAGCAATTAGGTTCTCTTGTATCTGAGTAATGGTCATTTTTTTAGGTGCAAAAATACAAAAATAATAAGTAAGAAATAATAATTAACAATCTAATAACGGTAAGAATGGCATTCAGCATTTGGGTCAGCCAAAAATTCCTGTGGATCTATTTTAATATTTTTTACATCAATCAGAGGTATTGGTAATTCAAATTGATAACTGTTTTCAGCCCAATTCCATACAGGTAGAACAATACGTTCCATATTGGTAAAAGGATTAGGTTTTTCCCCAAAGGTTAGGTCTATAGGAACATATACAGAGAAAGGTTTTTGCCCTTGAGGGATAATTAGAATATCCAGCGGCATAGGTACACGCCCTTTTTTGGAGAGGGTAACGAGCGTTCTATTGCCTTTAGCTTCTACTTTTTCTATACAATAGCCAATGTGGTGTGTTGTCTGCATAAATTCATTTAGGAACCAATGTAATTGCATTCCTGATTCTTTTTCGGCGCATCTGATGAAGTCCTCAGGAGTAGGGTGCTTGAAAGCAAATTCTTTGTAGAAACGCTTAAGAGTTCGTTCCATTGCCTTGCGTCCTATAATATAGTCCAGATGAGAGGCGAACATAGTTCCTTTTGCGTAGGCAGTACTAAAATATGCCCTACTAGTCTCAAAAAAATCACCTCTTATAGAAGGATCTTCTTCTTTTGCTTCAGAAATATACTTTAGGAAAGCCTTACGGCGAAAATCAGAGAAGTTTGCCATAGGCTTTTTCTCTATCACATCAGCATAAGCCCATAGTTGTAGAAAACAAGTGAATCCTTCGTCCATCCAAGGGTATAACTGCTCATTGGAAGCAAAAATATGCTGAAACCAAGTATGAGCCAGCTCGTGAGAAGCTGTTTTAATAAGTGCATCTAGTTCTTTTCCACCTTCTATAAAGGTACACATTGCATATTCCATAGCTCCTTGCCCAGCTTGTATAAAGGAATAATGGCTCCAGGGATAGCGCCCTACTTTTTGCTCATAGAAATCCATTACTTCAGCCATAGGAGCCTGTATTTTCTTCCAATTCTCTTGGAAAGTCTTATAGAAAAAATGAATTTCGGTTCCTCTTTTGCTCTTAACGATGTCGTGCTGGAAGTTAGGGTCGGCAGCCCAAGAGAAATCAATCACATTGGTAGCTTTAAAGTGCCAAGTTCTTGTTTTTTGTTTGGTTTTCACTTCTTTGATGCCTGCATACCCAAATCCTATTTGTTCAGGATTTTGTAGGTCTCCTGTTCCGGCTACAATATAGTTTTTGTCTAAGGTAATTTTTACATCAAAGTTAGCCCAATCTCCATAGAATTCAGCAAAAATATATTGGTAAGGGTGCCATCCTTTGCTATCATAAGCACAGATGCGAGGATACCATTGAGAAAGGGAAAGAGCTACCCCGTCAGAATTATTTCGTCCCATACGGCAAACAGACTCAGGGATTTGTGCGGTATATTTCATCTTAAAGGTAGCTTTGCTATTAGGAAGGATAGGCTCTTTAAGGATTACTTGTAGGATTGTTCCTACTTCCTTGTAAGTAACTGGACTTCCATTCTGTTCTAAGGATTGAATACGAATAAATCCTTGTTCATTATCCTTCAGGGTACTAATTTTGGTAACTAACTTAGGTTCTGCTTCAGTTCCTATATTTTTATAGAAACGAACAGGCATATCAGAGGTATTACGCATATGTACATCCATCTGGCTATTAGGTTGGAAAGCATTCAAATACAGATGATAGAAAAGAGTACGAAGGGTATCAGGTGAGTTATTATAATACTCAGCAAGTTGTTCTCCTTTGTATTGGAAAGTTTTTACATCCATCTGAATATCCATCTGGTAATCAATGTGTTGTTTCCATTGGGAGAATCCTTTTGTACAAGTAAGAAAGGTTAATAAACAGAAAATGAATGAATTTCTCATCTTTTTTAAGTGAAATTAGCAAGGGCAAAAGTACGAAAAATACAATTAAAAACAAAACATTTATTATGTTTCATTCTAAATATAATTTTTAATTATTCAAAATATATATTATTGAAAATGAGCTATTTAGTTTGTTTCTAAAGAGTTTGTTTTCTAATTTTGCACCCAGAAAATAAAACAGAAAAATAACTTAATTAAAAAAATAAAAAATTATGGCTATCCGATTAGTAAGTGGCTGTGTAAATTGCGAAAATTTAACAGCAGAGAATGTATGTAAGCTTTATAATATTAAAGTAGAAGTAAAGCACACTTGTGATGATTTTAATATGCGTCCAAGCTTAAAAGATGAGGTAGATTGCCTTTCTTGTTCAAAATACAAAACACAAAGTTGTGCTAACCAATTGCACGCAGCAGAGGGAATGCTTTGTAATGAATGGGCACCTGACACTACAGCAGAAGCTTAGTGAGTGACTGCGTTTTTTTGTAAAAACATATCTAAAACGGTTAAAAAGGCAATAAGTAGCAATACTTGTTGCCTTTTGTTAGCTAAAAATATAATTCTTCTATAATTGTTGATAACTTTTTGGATATTTGTTTGTACAGACTCCTAAAATGTAGCATATTTGCCCTATGAAAGGAACGGTATATAAATCTACAGGAAGCTGGTATCAGGTAAAAGGAGAAGATCATCAATTCTATGAGTGTCGTATCAAGGGGAAAATTCGCTTGAAAGGCATTAAGAATACCAATCCTATTGCTGTAGGAGATGAAGTCTTATTTGATATAGAAGAACAACAAGGAGTTATTACAGAAATCTTTCCTAGGACTAACTATATTATCCGCCGTTCAGTAAACCTTTCCAAGCAAACACATATTATAGCCTCCAATATAGATGTAGCCTTCTTGCTCGTAACACTTAATAATCCTACCACTTATACTTCTTTTATAGACCGATTTCTAGTAACGGCAGAAGCCTATCATATTCCAGCAGTTCTCCTTTTTAATAAAATAGATACCTATACAACAGATGAGTTGGCTGAGGTGAAATATTTAGCCTATATGTACCGTAATATAGGCTATGAGTGTATTGGGATTTCGGCACAGACAGGTAAGAACCTCTCTCAGGTAAAAGAACGATTAGAAGGGAAAACGGCTATGGTACTAGGACATTCAGGAGCAGGAAAATCTACCCTGATCAATGCTATTTCTCCTTCTCTCCATTTACGTACACAACCCCTTTCGGAACTTCACGGACAAGGGCAACACACTACTACTTTTGCCCAGATGTATGACCTAGACCTCTCTGCAAGAATCATTGATACACCAGGGATTAAAGGATTAGGAATAGTGGATTTTGAACGTGAAGAGATAGGGAATTATTTTCCTGAATTTTTTGCTCTAAAGGAACAATGTAAGTATCATAACTGCTTACACCTGAAAGAACCACAATGTGCTGTTAAAGAAGCGCTGGAGGCTGATAAACTGTATTGGAGTCGTTACAAAAGTTATTTACAACTTCTTGAAGGAGATGACCTATACCGAAAAGCCCCTTCTGATACGCCAGAGGACTAACCTTTATTCATATACTTATGCTTACTCCCCATACTTATGCCTTGATTGGTAAGAATATTTCTTATTCTTTTTCAAGAGATTATTTTGCGAAAAAATTCAAAAAAGAGCAGATTACAGATGCTATTTATATAAATTTTGATATACAAACGATAGATGAACTTCCTGAACTGATTCTAAAGACCCCTTCTTTATGTGGAATGAATGTAACTATCCCCTATAAGGAGCAGATTTTAGGCTATCTCACCCATAAAAGTAATGAGTTAGAACTAATAGGAGCTTGTAATACTATAAAAGTACTCCCTACAGGTGTTCTTAAGGGCTATAATACAGACTATATAGGTTTTTCTGAATCACTGAAACCTCTGTTAAAACCTCATCATACCCAAGCTCTTATATTAGGGACAGGAGGAGCGGCTAAGGCAGTGGCTTTCTCTTTGGGACAGTTAGGGATTTCTTATCTTTTTGTTTCTAGAAAAGCCTCTTCACGAGCAATTAGTTACCAGCAATTGGATAAAGTAGTAATGGAACAAAATCCCTTGATTATTAACACGACACCCTTAGGAACCTATCCGAATATTAAGGAGGCTCCGCCTATCCCTTACCATCTAATTACTCCTGAACACTTACTCTATGATTTGATTTATAACCCTGCAGAAACTACTTTTCTTAGTCGAGGAAAGCTGCAAGGAGCTATAGTTAAAAATGGATATGAGATGCTCGTACTCCAAGCAGAAGCCTCTTGGAGAATTTGGAATTCAATATAGAAAGTAAGACTATTTTTTCTGGAAGAGAGATAGATACTTTCCATATCCTTCCTTGATAAGGGATTCCTTGGGAATGAAGCGCAAGGAAGCACTATTGATACAATAACGCATTCCTCCTTTATCCTTAGGTCCATCAGGGAAAAGGTGTCCTAGGTGTGCATCGCCTGTCTTACTCCTTACTTCTGTACGAATCATATTATGGGATTTGTCCAGTTTTTCATTAATAAGCCCTTTTTCAATAGGCTTAGTAAAGCTAGGCCATCCACAACCTGAATCGAATTTATCCAAAGAACTGAAAAGAGGTTCTCCTGTGGTAATATCTACATAGATACCTTCTCTTTTCTCATTCCAATATTCATTCTTAAAAGGAGGTTCAGTAGCACTTTTTTGAGTAACTTCATATTGTAGAGGGGTAAGTTCTTTCTTAAGGGTGCTTTGTTCTTTTTTTGTATAAGACGTAGAAGGTTTTGGGTTTGCTTTGCGAGCCATTTCAAACAAAGCTGGAGAAATGTGACAATAGCCTTTGGGATTTTTCTCTAAGTAGTCCTGATGATACTCCTCTGCTGGGTAGAAATTCTTTAAAGGTAAGTTCTCTACTACAATAGGCTTTTTATATAAGCTAGAGAGGTTATTCAATAGGTTTTTGATAAGTGCCTGATCGCTTTTATCAGTATAGAAGATGCCCGTACGGTACTGTGTTCCTATATCATTTCCTTGTTTGTTCAGGCTAGTAGGGTCAATCGTCTTAAAGTATAGCTCTATGAGTTGAGGCAAGGAAACCTCTTCTGGTTTATAGATAACTTTTACGGTTTCAGCAAATTGGGTATTTCCCTGAGAAACTTCCCGATAGGAAGGATTCTGGGTAATTCCATTGGCATAACCAACCTCGGTGGAGACTACTCCTCGAATCTGCTTGAGGAAATGTTCTGTCCCCCAGAAGCATCCTCCTGCAAAATAAATCTCTTTTGTTTGCATATTTTTTTTATTTACCTGAGCGAATGAAACATTGTTTAGGAAAAAAGCTAAAGAGAAAATGATCAAATGAAAGACTTTCATTTTTATTGAATATTAATAGGTTACATATATTAATAGGGGATAACATATTGTTATCCAAAGTAATAGTGATTCCTGTTTTCTTATAGCAAAATTACGAAAAAAAGCTGAAACTACAAAATAAATGGGATAACTATAGGAGCCAGAACAGCGGTAAAAATCCCATTAAAAATCATTCCTAAGCTAGCATAGATAGCGTGCTTTTCACTAAGATTTAGAGCAGCCATAATTCCTAGTGCGTGAGAGGCAGTACCTAAAGAAATGCCTCGTCCCATAGGGCTTTTTATTCCTGTCCAGCGCAATACCTGATAGCCCAAGATAGCCCCTAGAATCCCTGTAACAATTACAGCGGCTACAGTAAGGGAAGTAATCCCGTGTAAGGTCTTGGAAATCTCAAGTGCTATAGGGGTAGTTACAGACTTGGGAGCTAACGAACGAATAATCTCGTCACTCGCTCCAAGCCATTTACTGATATAGCTTACTGAGATAATCCCTACAAGGCTCCCAATGAACTGTGAGACTAAGAGAGGGAGTATTTGCTTCTTAATTTTTGAAAGTTGTTGGTACAGAGGAACTCCCATAGCCACTATAGAAGGCTTGAGCCAAAAATCAATATACATACCTGCTTGTTGTTCGTAGGTCTCATAAGAAATATTGAAGACAATCAAGTAACCAATTAGTATAGAAACACTCAATAGAACAGGATTCAGAAACACAGATTTATAACGCTTATGAAGCATTTGTGCTCCATAATACACACCAAAAGTAATTCCTAGTAACAAAAGAGGATTCTCAAATATTTTCATTAGAATGATGTTTGGTTCTTTTACGCATAAATTGATAGATATGACCTGTAACTACCATAACAAGAACAGTACTTAGAAGAATAGCAATACTAATAGACCAGAAATTGGCAGCAATAAGGTCAAAATAGGCTAAAATAGCCACACTAGGGGGAACAAAAAAGAGCCCTAAGTTAGCCATCAGAAGGTCAGAGATGGCTTTTACCCAATGTAGTTTTATCCATCCTAGGTGTAAGAAGAGGGTAAGCAGTATCATTCCTATAATACTAGAAGGAAAGTGTATTCCTGTGAGATAAACTAATATTTCTCCCAAGGCTAAACACCCAAAGATAATGGCACAATATCGGATGAGCATAAGTATTTTATTAAAAAGCCTGCAAAATTACATTGTTTTAGCTAAGCAGGAAAGTAATTTTGTGTTTTTTTCTCTTTAATAGGGTTTGCTATAATAAAAAGAATGACATAATAACTATAGGAAGCTATTATGCCATTCTCTGGAGAATAGGTCTTCTAGTGGTGATTTCTTACCACCTCTTCATCACGATATTTGCAACAGTCACTTACTTTATTATAATCTTCTTCGGTGGCTTCTATCTTTTGGGTGCCATCAGCAAGGCTGTTGGAATGTCCTACTTTGGCAATGGCATTTTGTACATTCTGAACCGATGTTTTATGTTCGTCTAAGACCAGTGCTAGCAGGTGGGAATTCACATTCCATTGTGCATACTTTACGCCTTTTACGCCTAAGGCTGCCTTTTCTATACGGGATTTACAGGAATTACAAATGCCTTCCACATTGAGTTGTGCTTTTGCATTCTTATTTTGAGCAACTCCTGATAGAGTAAGGGCTAAAAAAGCCAGAATAATAAGTGTTCTCATTGGTATATAATTTATTTTTATTTAAGTTTGAAACGGATACCTCCATAGATCATACGTCCTAAAGTAGGCGCATAGGTCATAGAAGCATCAAAATAAGTGCCAAAAGGATTATTCGCTGATAAAATAGCATTCTTCTGGTAGTAATTGAAGAGATTTTCAGCTCCTAGATAGACTTCAATGCTGGGAGAGAATACTCGGGTAATTTGTGCCTGAGTAGTCGTATAGGCGGGGGCTTCTGCTTCCATCTGGTAGGCAAGTGGATTAGCTGAGGTGTCAGGTAATCTCTGGGTACCAATAGCATTGAAGGTAGCATCGAATCGCCATTGTTTTCCTTGGTCAGGGACTGTCTCATAGGAAAGGTTCACCATCCAGCGTTCCTTGGGTTGGAGAGGTTGTACTCGTCTTCCACTAGTATAATCGGTCTGTACATCGAACCATTTATAAGCAACTTTTAGCTGAGTTCTTTTAAGGATTTCATAGGAGGCTTCTAGCTGAAAATTAGTAGAAAAACTCTTTCCATTTAGATTATAGAAACTGATTTCTCTAGGGTTATCCCAATCAACTACTACTTGCTGGGTGAAGTTGGTATAATATAGGTCAGCAACAAGTTCCAAAGCTCTTCCTCCAAGGGTAAAGTGCTGAGTGAATGAAAGCCCGTAATTCCAAGCAATTTCAGGAGATAGCCCATAAGTTTTCTCCTGTGAGGTACCTAATAGGCGAATGGCACGCTGGGTAGAGAAGAGCTTTTGATTTTCTGAGAAAATACTGGCAAGGCGTTCTCCTCTTCCTAAAGACAGGCGCAATGTTCCTTGTTGCCAAGGCATATAACGCAAATGAAAGCGAGGAGTAATAAAGGCTCCCATTCGATTATGGTAATCTGCACGAGCTCCTGCTGTAAGTCCAAAACGTTCTCCTTGTGTAAGACTGTATTCAAAGAAAGCTCCTACTGAAAAATCAGTACGATTATAGTCCCCAGAGAGTGAGTTAGTGGCTACATTTTCCTCAATAACATCAGTAATACTACTAACTCCTGTGGTAAAAGTATGATTGGTATTTCCTATGATAGATTTGAATAAAGCATTGAGGTAAAGGGTATTTTGCCCGATATCATATAAATTTCTAGCAAAGGTAGAAGCCTGCTTGTATTGCTTATAATCTGCTTGGAACCCTAAGCTCTGGTAAGGCATATCTACCCATAGATAGCCTAGCTTAGCAGAAGCATTGAATTGATGAATTCTATTCTCATTCTGCCATAGGGTAGGGGCTACTGTATGAGAGAGTTGCCCAGCTTTTCGTTGATCATATAAATAATGTACCAGCAAGTTGGAAATCCACCCTGTATCAGAATTAGCATATTGCCAACGGTTCATTAGGTTGATTTGGCTTCCTGTAGGAGTATCCATAAAGCCATCTTTATTGGTATCCATTTCCATATTACGGGCATTACCGTGTAGGTAGAATCCTGTATGCCAGTGTTCGCTGACTTTGGTATTGAGGTGATTATTCAGTTCAAAACGCCCATCCTCACTTCCATAAGCATTCACAAAAATACGGGTATCCAAGATGGGTTTTACTAGTTCTGTATTAATCTGCCCAGCAATGCTTTCATAACCATTAATAACGCTTCCTGCTCCCTTAATAATCTGGATATTTTCTACCCAAGAACCTGGTATGAAAGTCATTCCATAGACTTGTGAAGCTCCTCGAATACTAGGAACATTCTCTTGGGTAAGAGATAGATAGGGACTCGCTAGCCCTAACATCTTGATTTGCTTGGTTCCTGTTACGGCATCAGCGATAGCTACTTCAGTATTGGAACTGGTCTCAAAGCTATCTGAGAGGTTACAGCAAGCAGCCTTGAGCAACTCACCAGAGTTGATATTAATCATTCCTGCATTACTTAAGGCTAAGCGTTCTGTAGGCTTACGCTTGGCGACGGTGACTTCTACACCAGTTAGCTCACTAGCCTCAACCTCAAGAGATTGAGTGACAAACTTCAGCGGATCTGTAATATGGATAACCTTTGTTTTGAAGCCTGTGTAACTGATAACTAGCTTCTTAAGCTCTGGCTTATAGAGTAGTTTGAAGTGTCCTTTGTCATCAGTAACAGTGCCTATAGAGGAGCCTTCCCAATAAACGCTTACGCCAGGGGCAGTAAAGGTCTCTGAAATATCATTCAGAGAGACTTTCCCTTGTAATACAGTCTGTGCAAAAGACCAAAAGGGAATAATTAAAAATGTTAAAAAGAGATATTTCTTCATTGTTAGTTTTCTTTTAGTAAAATTTAAATCAATAATTATATTAGGATTAACTCTGATTAATCCAAAAAGAGGACGAGAGAAAAGAAATTTTTTTCTTAACTCTTTTAAAATCCTTAGTGCTTGACTAATAATTGATTATAAAACTAACAAAGAAACTGCTGAAAAAGAACAGGGAGGTTCCTCGACAGCAAAAGCGGGACGTAATGATGCTGTAAGATAACTTTCTTGGATGTGATTCCTTCGAGAGTTCTTACAAAAGGTGAGACAATAGTAGGAAGTACTTCTTTTTTAGCAAGTACTGAGATCGTCTTATTTTCTTCCGATTTTTCTAATCTTGCATAAGAGAGTAAAGGGAGCGCCTCACAACAAGAGTGCTTAGTGGTCTTTCCTTTCTGAGAACTACAGCAGGAAGGAATTTCCTCCTTTTGAGGACAACTCTTTTTTCCCATTTGGCAATGAGACTGTTCTTTGCAAGAAGGCATAATGGGATGGCTTATGTGAGTACTCCCCACTAAGCACACTACCATTATAAGGGATAGTATCTTTGCAAAAACAGTCTTCATTTGAGTTATAAAAAATACATTGATATGAAAATTGGGGCAAAGCTACAACTTTTTTTTGAATAAAAAAATATTTTTCTATTTTTTTATTTTCAAAGAGAATGAATTGTAACGTCTTAGCGAAAAAATACTGTCAAAAAAGATTCTAGATTATTAGTTTTTTCAAAATATTAAAAAGTTGAAAAATTTTTGTTGAAGGAAGATATTTAACGGAATGAAACAAATAAAAAACATTTTTATAACAACTATTTTCTTGCAAAAAAACTTTTTTTATAGTAACTTTGCAGGCAGTCAAAAGAAGTTTTAAAAATATCTTTATGGAAGCGAAGACCTCATACAAGCAGTATATTAATGACCTAAAACCAGAAATTGCTAAGCGCTTGAATGAAGCATATTGGTATATTAGAAAGAATACAGAATATGTAAACCAGACACTGATAGCTGAAAAAATAGGAGAGTCAAGGAGTAACTTCTCAGCAGCCCTTAATGGAAATGAAAAATATGTTACTGAAGGACTTGTTAGAAGAATTGTAGCTTCCTTTCCTGAGATTAGCCGAGAGTGGATGCTTACTGGGCAAGGGAAAATGATTATTACTCAAGAAGTTGATAGTTACCTCAGAAGAGAGCGTGAAAAATATGGACTTTCCTTAATAGATATTACTGAATATACACATATCCCTCTGAGGCATCTTAAGGCTTATGAGAATGAAGAGAAGAAGATTCCAGAGAAAGTATTAGAAATCCTTGAAAATTTCTTTGATAGGATGGAATATGAATATCAGCATAAAGAAGAGGAAGGAGGGGAAAACACCTCTTCATTACGTTCTGAGCTGATGCTCTCTTCCGTGAGGGTGCCTTATTATGATGTAGATTTTGCAGGAGAGTGGTCATCAGCAGAGCTTTTTACTCAGGTGAGACCTTCTTTTGTGATTAGTGCACCTGATTTTGCACGAGCAGAATTTGCTTGTAACCTTATAGGAAATGCCATCTCCAGCCGTATCAAAAGTGGGGCAATTATTGGTCTGAGAAAAATAGAAGATTGGAAAACCTATTTTCCCACCAATGAGATATATGGAGTGGTTACTAAGAATAATCTTCGTACCATTAAGATAGTTAAGAGAAGTGCTCAAAAAGGTTATCTGGACTTGGTGCCAGCACCTCTGCCTGAGCATAATAATCCTCCTTATGAAGTAGAAACAATTCCTGAAGACTACATACAAGTATTCTATCAGGTGGTGGCTTCAGCTTCCTTTGAAAGGCTTACCATGTAGAATTAGAAATTTAACAAAAAATTACGAATAAATTGTTGGCTCTATTTCTAAAACTTCATACTTTTGCCTGCTTTTACAGCGAATAAAATAAAGAATAGAAATTTATATAACATACAGATTATGAATGATTTGTTTGAACACATAAAAACAAATAAAGGGAATATAGGACGCTGGGCTTCTCACGCTGAAGGGTATTATGTTTTTCCTAAGTTAGAGGGAGAACTAGGACCTCATATGAAATTCCAAGGGAAAGAAATTCTTAACTGGAGCCTTAATGATTATTTAGGGCTGGCTAATCATCCAGAAATACGTAAGGTAGATGCTCAAGCAGCGGCTGATTATGGTGCTGCTTATCCTATGGGAGCTCGTATGATGAGTGGGCATACAACAGTACATGAGGAATTAGAGAATCGCTTAGCAAAATTTGTTCACAAAGAAGCTGCTTATTTGCTTAATTTCGGGTATCAAGGAATGGTTTCTATCATTGATGCCTTAGTTACTAAAAATGATGTAATTGTATATGATGTGGATTCTCACGCTTGTATTATTGACGGGGTGAGGTTACATTTCGGAAAGCGATTCACTTATCAGCATAATGATATGGAGAGCTTCGCTAAGAATATAGAGCGAGCCAAAAGAGTTGCTGAAGCATCAGGAGGAGGAATTCTTGTAATTACAGAGGGAGTGTTTGGAATGAGAGGGCAACAAGGAAAACTAAAAGAAATCCTCTCTTACAAAGAAAAATATGGATTCCGTATTCTTGTGGATGATGCTCACGGATTTGGTACTTTGGGAAAAACAGGTGCCGGTGCTGGTGAAGAACAAGGAGTACAGGATCAGATAGACCTCTATTTCTCGACTTTTGCTAAGTCTATGGCTGGAATAGGTGCTTTTGTAGCAGGGGATAAGGAAATTATAGATTACCTTAAGTATAATCTACGTTCTCAGATGTTTGCAAAATCTCTTCCTATGATTTATGTGAAAGGAGCTCTTAAGCGTCTGGAAATGTTACAAACAATGCCAGAGCTCAAGCAAAAACTTTGGGATAATGTAAATGCTTTACAGAACGGACTTAAGTCAAGAGGCTTTAATATAGGAGATACCAACACCTGTGTAACACCTGTATTTCTACAAGGAAGTATTCCAGAGGCAATGGCAATGGTGAATGACTTACGTGAGAACTATGGTATATTCCTTTCTATAGTAGTGTATCCAGTAATTCCTAAGGGAATGATTCTCTTGCGTATTATTCCTACAGCAGCACACTCTATGGCGGATATAGAACGCACTTTGGAGGCTTTTTCTGCCATCAGAAGCAAGCTTGAAGGAGGCGTTTATCGTGCTCAAAATGCAGCTTTAGAAGCTGAAATGGAAGGAAAAAAATAAAAGAAACTCTTCAATAGCCTTTGCCAAGTACAGGACTTGGTAAAGGTTCCTTTAATTCCCTTTTAATATGACAGATTCTCGCCCATTAGCAGAGCGTATGCGTCCCACACGCTTGTCTGATTATGTAAGTCAGTCCCACTTGGTAGGAGAGGCGGGAGCTTTACGATTACAAATAGAGAAAGGGATAACTCCTTCCTTAATTTTCTGGGGACCTCCCGGCACAGGAAAGACAACTTTAGCCTATATCATAGCTAAGGAATGCCAGCGTGCATTTTTCTCCTTGAGTGCTATTAGTAGTGGTATTAAGGAGGTAAGGGAGATTATAGAAAAATCCAAGCGAGAACGAGGCTTATTCACTGCTCATAACCCGATTATATTTATAGATGAAATCCATCGTTTCAACAAGGCACAACAGGATTCTCTGCTAGAGGCTGTGGAACGAGGATGGGTAACCCTCATAGGAGCTACTACTGAGAACCCAAGCTTTGAGGTGATTCCAGCTTTACTTTCTCGTTGTCAGGTATATATTCTGAAGGCTTTCTCCAAGGAAGATCTTTTGACACTCTTACATAGGGCTATTCAAGAGGATATCTACTTAAAAAATAGGAAAATACAACTTAAGGAAACAGAAGCCTTACTAAGGCTATCAGCAGGTGATGGACGTAAGCTCCTCAATACCTTTGACCTAGTGGTCAATACCTTCTCTCAAGGCGAAGAAATTATCCTTACCAATGAAAAAGTTCTACAAGTAGTCCAACAACATACTGTCCTTTATGACAAGACAGGAGAACAGCATTATGATATCATTTCAGCCTTTATTAAATCTATTCGAGGGAGTGATCCTAATGGAGCTGTTTATTGGCTTGCTCGTATGATAGAGGGAGGCGAAGAGGTGAAATTCATAGCCAGACGTATGCTTATCCTTGCTAGTGAGGATATAGGAAATGCAAATCCTATGGCGTTGGTAGTTGCTAATAATACTTTCCAAGCAGTAACTACTGTAGGCTATCCAGAGGCTCGTATTATTCTTAGCCAATGTGCTATCTACCTAGCAAGTTCTCCTAAGAGTAATGCTTCTTATAAGGCAATTAATACAGCACAACAATTAGTCAAGCAGAAGGGAGACCTTCCCGTACCTCTTCATTTGCGTAATGCTCCTACTCAGCTAATGAAAGATTTGTCCTACGGGAAAGACTACCAATATGCCCACGATTTTACAGGAAATTTTGTCTTTCAGGATTTCTTACCCGATGATCTACAGGGCGTACGTCTCTATGAACCCTGTGATAATCCTAAGGAAAATGCCTTACGAATGTATTTGAAAGGTTTGTGGGGAGAACGTTATGGCTATTGATCTTCCAAATCTTCGAAAAGAGCCTGTAATTCTGTAGCTTGGTGAGGCTTGAGTCGTCCTGCGAGAACTAAGCTGAGCTGTTTTCTCCTTAAAGCTCCTTGATAGCGTTCTATTTCTAAAGCTGTCTCAGGGATTACTTCAGGTACCTCTATAGGTTGTCCGTGTTCGTTTAGAGCTACAAAGGTATAAATAGCTTCATTGGACTTAATACGTTCTCCATTTACAGAATCTTCTACCCATACATCTATATATACTTCCATAGACGATGTAAAAGCACGAGAAACGGCAGCTTCTATCATTACCACACTTCCCTGAGGGATTGTCTTGTTAAAAGAAACAGAATT
Organism: uncultured Capnocytophaga sp.; assembly: GCF_963525585.1. Lineage (NCBI taxonomy): Bacteria > Pseudomonadati > Bacteroidota > Flavobacteriia > Flavobacteriales > Flavobacteriaceae > Capnocytophaga > uncultured Capnocytophaga sp. The sequence goes on from NZ_CAURLX010000009.1 coordinate 38,898, forward strand.
CACCGAGGCGGTAACCACCACACAGCCGGAATGCCTATGAGCAGCAATGGTTCCTACTCTATCCATCCGAGCTAAGAGCTCCCCTCCGAACATATTTCCATAATGATTGGTCTCATTGGGCAATACCAAGTCTGTAGAAACAGACCTTGAGGCTGAGACAGGTTTTGGGTCTAGTTTTTTGCTCATATAAATATTATTTAGAATGCAAAAATACAAAAAAAATGAATATATTCATCAGAAAATACATTTTTTACAAAAAGATATTGATAAAAATAAAAATTTTAAGTGTAATGTAAATAGAGCCTATTGCTTGTGATAAATTGCTCCATTATCGTAAATCTTAAACTCGTATTAATAAAAATATACGCTAGATTTAAACTTCAATAGCACAATCCCACGAGAATCCTTCGTGTTCTTCTCTCATTACATATCCTAACTGATTAGTAAGTAATTGGGTATTTCCTACTTTGAAATTAGGTTGGTTGAAATGATGATGTCCATAAATCCAATAGTCTATAGGGTTTTTAGTAATAAGATCCTCCAGTTCCATAGCAAAAGCATCATTAAGGGAGCTTCCTGCATATATTTCTGGATAATTTTGTTTGGTAGGGACATAATGAGTAGCTACTATAATATGGTCAATTTCTCTTGCTTTTTTTGCCTTGGAAGCTTTTTTGATCTCTTCCTTGAGAAAGCGAACCGCAACCTTGTTAAAGTAATTATAGTCTTTTATGGTAAGAGATTCTATTTCGTCGGTTTCCTCAGTGTTTTGTACTGTAATATAACGAAAATCGTTCATTCCATAAAGGACAGCCTTTTCATTTTTCTTATGGATATGACTCCACATTGTAGAGAGAATTAGCCGAGTACGCCCTATGGTCTCCGTGTAATTATCTACTAGGAAAAGGTTGGGAACTTCTTTGAGGAGTTGTTCATAGCGGGTGCTGGCATAATGATGGGTGAAGAGGTAGTATTCGTGATTCCCTGGAATCCAGAAAACTTTCTCAAAACCTCGACATAAATCGGCTACTTCACTTTTATAAATATTCCGAGAAAGGTTTACAAACAGACACAAGTCTCCTGCAATGATAAGAATGTCTCCTACTCGTTCAATAGGGTTGTTATCAAGCCAATTGAGGTTGTCTTCAAATTCTAGATGTAGGTCAGAACAGTATTGGATAAGCATAATATAAATGGTAATGAATCGGTTGAAATAATAGGTTAAGATAGATATTGCTCATAGGCTTCTTTGAGGTATCCCTTCACTTCTTTAGCTAATGAAGGCGGTGAAATTACTTTTACATACAGGCTACGGGCGCATATATCCATCACAAAGTCATAATTAGGGATAAGCCGTAAGCGGATACGCACTTCTTTTTCATTATCTATCAATACTTCTTGTGAGGGATGTAAGGGGAGGGTCTTAATGTATTGTCCTTGCTGATAATCAAAAGATAAGATGATTTCCTGCGGAGGCGTTTCTGTATCAATTGTTATTCCATAAGAATTTTTGAAAAGAGTTTCTATATCTACTTTTTTATGTTGTACTTTGGTTTGTGTAATTTCTAATTGTGTAATACGGTCTAGACCAAAGGTTTTGATCCGGTTATCACCTTGGTAGTCTTCAGCAATAAGGTACCATCTGCGTTTGTATTCCTTTAAGGCATACGGAATCACCTCTCGCAAGTGGGGTACTCCTTCCCAAAACTTGGTATACACGAAGCGTAGGGTGCGATGTTTTTCGATAGCCTCAATAATCTCTTCAATGTAATGCAAACCCAGTGTTTTTTCTTGTTGCTCAAAAAGAAGTACCTCCTGCATCTCCTTAGTGCGACGATAGGCATCCACTAGTAATATATTATCAAAAATAGCATAACGATTCGTGAGTTCATTCTCCTCGATGACCCATTTGCCTTTTCCTTTAGGAGTGATGTAAATCATAAAAATATCCTGTAATAAGCCTCTGTCCCTCTGGAAAGTTTTTTCTGAAAAGCTAAATTTTTCACAGTCCTTATCTTCGTGTTTTCGCTTTAGAAAATCATAGATTTCCTGATAGCTAAGCCCCTCTTGAGGAGCTTTTTCAAGAGCTTTTACAATATATACTAAGCGAATGAGTTGTTCTTTTTTTGCCATAGTTTTATTTATTAAAATTCTATATTCTTTTTAAAATTCGCTAATAGTTGTTCTATATTCGCCTTACCTACAGGGTTTTGGCTGTGCACTGCAAAGTTAGGCAAAGGCAACTGACGGTCTAAACAATAATCCACCAAATATTTGGTACAATCATAGCCAGAAAGCCCCTCGCCCAAATCGTGGTCAAACGAGATAAAATCAGGCAACCCATAGTGCTGAAGATAAGCTACAAATTCCTCGTAGCTATACACCCGCTCAAACCCCTCAGGAGTAGTACGTAGGTCATCTAAATAAAGATTCATTGTATAACTTTAAAAATAATGCTGCAAAGATACAATGTTAAATAGACAAATTATGACCGAGGGTGGTGTTTTTTGAAAAAATATCCCCACTTTTTTAGGAGTGGGGAGGGGGAGAAGGTTTATTCTTTAGAAGACTGATAAAATTTCAAAAGAGCTTCCATTTCTTCTTGATGTTGTTTAATTTCTTGAATATTCCATTCATTTCCCGAGAATGTCTCAAACATCATCAGTCTTTTAAGACTTGTATTATTATAAAATGATTTCTTTTTGTACTCAGGATGTTCTTTATTAGCTGATGAATTTTCAGAGTTACTGATTAAGCAAAGGTTTCCAAAACTATGGAGTATTTTCTCTCGCTCCTCATCTTGTTTGTCAGGAGGTAACGTTTTATCTACCTCAATAGTTGAAATTTTATTCTGTGGTAATAAATGCTCCTTAGAAGGCAATTGTCTGAAATAGAATTTATTGAAATAGTCTCTAACTTTCTCCATTTTATTGGAAATAGATTTTATTGTTTCAGGACTATCTATTTTATCTTTCCCTCTCACATAGTCGTAATAGACCTCCCAAAGCATATACTCAAAGTAATAGAATGTCTTAGTAGAAACTGACCAAAAGGAAACTTCTCCTAATGAGATATCTTTAATTTCTTTTTCTAATTCGGACTTCAAAACACTATATAAGTCTTTCTCTTCCACCTTATCTCTTAATAAACTCAAGAGCCAATCCTTTTTGTCGTTAGAAACCGTCGCATAATAGAACATCGTTTGTAACATTTCTATTTTTCTCTCTTCATCAGCAATTTCATTTGTTTCTATTTCTTCTTTATCAAATTCATATCCGCTTATCCTCCAATTGCTTTCCTTTTCATTTAATAATAGACTATTTTTAATAACATACTTGTCAAAATAGATTCTATATTTGAGTAAGGCAACAATAAAAGTTTTTGCATTTTTATAGTCTTTAAATGTCTCTAAAAGTTTTTTATCATCAAATGAAATCTCTTTATCAGGATTTATAAGATGATATATATAAAGTAAAAAAGTAGGAAACTCTAATACAGAACGATAATCATACGTTTTGCTTTCTTCTCCCTGCTTAAATCCTTTAGGAAGTGTTTCTACACCCTTTTCTAAAAGTGCTGCTATTGTTTGAGACTGATTATTTTCATTACTCTCATCTTTTCCAAGTGAAGAAACAATATCATCAAAGGAGAGCTCCTCTTTCTCTAATAATTCTTTAGGAATCCCATTATTCCAAATATAGTCTCCCATAAAAGAACAAGCCTCCCACACTTGAGCAAAAACTTCTTTATGAGAATCATCTATTTGATTCATCAGTTGTGCTTTGAGTATCTCGTGTTTCTCCAACTGCTCGCCACGATTGTTCATTATTTCAAAATAATGATTTAACTCAGTTTCTTTAGGTAATTCTGTTCTAAAAATATGAGTTTGTTTAAAAAACTTCTTCCTAAATGCTTCTTTATCTTTGATATCATTGAGAACACTTTTAATAATCTCAATGCCTTGCCTTAGCTTTAGGTTTTTTGTTTCAGGAATTTCAGGTAGGCTATCTATACCTTTAGAAAGCTCTCTAAAAAATAGTTCACACTCAGAGCGTGCTTGAAATCTAAGATTAAAGGAAGTCTTTTTATCTAAAACAGCTTTGATAAGATTTAGGGTGGTATGACGCTGTTGCCCATCCACAAGTTCATAACTCCCATCATCTCTTTTAAAGGTAACTAAAGTACCCAAATAATATCGTTCGTTCTCTTCTATACTGTTAACATCTTTAATAAGACGCTCTATTTGAGGTTGTTCCCATTCGTAATTTCGTTGATAAATAGGGATAATATAAGAGTCGTTACTTAAAACTTCTTTTATTGTTATGGCTTTTTTTATTTCTTTATTATTCGTCATTGTCTTTATGGGTTAAAAAATCAAAAATAGGTTTTACTCCCTTTACATATTCATTTTCATTCCACTCTCCTTTAGGAATATAATTACAAAATAAATCTATTTTTAGTTCCTCTGGTGAATAACTCTTAGGAATAGACTTAAAGAAACGAAAGGCTTTGTAGTGGTTTAAAATACTGTTTTCTGATATTGCTTTATTCTCTAATCGTAGTCGATATACATTCTTGTAAAATTCTTTATAATAGACACTTTCATTGAAAGCTTCAAGGTTAAATCTATCTACAAAAAGTAAACAAATATTCTCAAAAAGATTTCTTACCTTTACATCACCTACTCTCCAAGAACCCCAATATTCAAGACATCTTTCTTGATAGAATTTTTCAAAAATCTCATTACCTTCAAGCAATTGTTTCTTTAACTCAATATAATGAAATACGTAGTCAAAGAAATTTCGTCCGTTGATAATACGCATATCTATCTGAAAAGGATAAGTTTGAGTGATACCAAAATTGTGAGATATTGAAGATATTGTCTTATCTAATATCCTTAGAGGTTGTTCATAGTTGTATTTTGTTTTTTTATAAAGGCTTATACCCTTAAATTCGTTTAGATCTGACTTATAAAATGAATATTTAGGATCTCCTTTTACCCATTTTCGTATTCTATAGAGATGATTATTGAGGATATCAAGTAAAGGATTGTTTTCCTTGAGGAGATAATCTTCCCATTTGATGACGTATTGTTCTATTTCTTTATCTGTATAACCATCTTTATCCATTTCTCTTAAGTGAAAAGCTTTTAATAGGTCGTGTGGATAAAGTTCTTTACCCCTTGAGTTTTGAGTGTCAAATAGCTGAAAAGCTTCATCTTGACGATATACTGTAATAACAACAAACTCACATTTATCTTTTAACTCGTTTAAAAACATTTCTTCATTTATTTCTAATCTCTTAGCACCAAACCATTGTTTGATTTGCTCATAATTATAGATGAGATTATTTTTAGAAATCTCATTGCTATATTCTTGGTTCTGAAGTAGCTTATCTTTTTCACCTAAATAATATAAAATAAGTGAAAGGGTCGTTAGGCGTTGTTGTCCATCTACAATATTATGATTGCCATTTTCATCTTGATGAATAATAAGAGTTCCTACTCGGTAGGTTCGCTTACCAATATAGATATTTTCATACAAGTCATCAAGCAGCTGAAGAACGTGTTCTTTATGCCATTTATAGGGTCGTTGATAAGGAGGTATGACATAAGTATTATAAAGTTCTTTTAATACTTTTTCCTTTAATTCAGGATACTTAGAATCTTCCATTTTGAAGTGGTTTTTTAATCTTATACGACAAATATAGAAAATTTTTATGATATGTATTTCCTTTTTGCCTATAAAAATTTATAATTTATGAATGTCCTTTCTTTTTGGTTACAAAAATACAATTCTAAAAGGACAAACTGTGACTGGGTAAAAAAGAAAATTTTATTTTTTACTATATTTCCTAAAATTCTCTAATAGTTGTTCTATATTTTCCTTCCCCACAGGGTTTTGGCTATGCACTTTATAGTCAGGCAAGGAGAGCTGGTGTGCTAAGCAGTACTCTACTAAGTACTTAGCACAGTCATAGCCTGAAAAATCTTCACCCAAATCGTGGTCAAACGAGATAAATTCAGGCAAGCCGTGTTGCTGAAGATAAGCTACAAATTCTTCATAGCTATACACTCGCTCAAATCCCTCAGGAGTAGGACGCAAGTCGTCTAGATAAAGCATATAAAACTCTAAAATTTATGGGCAAAGATACAACTCTAAAAAGACAAACTATGACCGATTTGAGAGAAAAATATAAAAAAAAATTCCTGTTTTATTCTTGATTTTACGCTAAAAAATCCGTATATTTGCAAATTGATATAAAATCCATAATAATGGAAGAGAAAGTCCATACAATGACACCAGATTATCTATTTGAAGTAAGTTGGGAAGTAGCCAACAAGATAGGAGGGATACATACAGTGCTAGCCACCCGCGCATCTCTCTTACAAGAGTCCTTAGGACGGCGATATATCACCCTAGGTCCTGATGTGTGGCAACACAAGGAAAACCCCGAATTTGTGCCAGATGAAACTCTTTTTTCTTCTTGGCAGAGTAAGGCAAGGGCAGAGGGATTACAAGTGCGTACAGGTTATTGGAATATCAAGGGGAAACCCATTGCCATTCTGGTAGATTTCTCTCAATATATTTCTCAAAAAGATGATATTCTTACCTATTATTGGGATATCCAACAGTTGGATTCTCTCGGAGCCTCTTGGGAATATACTGAGTCTGTACTTTTTGGCTATGCTGTAGCAAAAGTCCTAGAGAGTTTTATTCATTTTCAGGTAGGCTCTCGTGAACGTAGTATCGTTCATTGTCACGAATGGATGACAGGAACTACCTTACTCTATTTGAAGCATCAGCTTCCTCAGGTAGGAACAATATTTACCACCCACGCTACTGTATTAGGGCGTTCTATTGCAGGGAATGGTTGGTCTCTCTATAATTATCTTAATGATTACAATCCCTCAGAGCTAGCTTATCGTTTTGGAGTACATCACAAGCACTTTCTTGAAGAAAAAGCTACACAGAATGCTGATATATTCACTACAGTAAGTGATATTACAGCTAAGGAATGTATCCAATTCCTACATCGTACTCCAGAGGTAATTACTCCTAATGGCTTTGATAAAGATCATTTGGCTCTTAAGGCAGATTTTCTTTCCAAAAGAGCCAAAGCAACCGATAAGCTTTTGCAGGTAGCTCGTACCCTCACAGGAGAGGCTTATCACAAGAAACCTTTCTTTGTAGGAATTAGTGGTCGTAATGAATTCAGAAACAAAGGGATAGATGTTTTTATTGAAGCATTACGAAAGCTTAACTTAGATGGTAATTTCCAGAAAGAAGTAGTTGCTTTTATCCTTATTCCTTCGGAACACCAAGCCCCTAATCAAGGCGAACAACTCTATGTAACTCACTATATTCAAAATGAATACGAGAATATTATCCTCTCTAAGCTTAAGGAAGCTCAACTCTTTAACTTACCAGAGGATAAGGTGAAAGTTGTGTATTGCCCTAGTTATCTCTTTGGAAATGATGGGGTATTTAATATGACTTACTATGAGCTTCTTACAGGGCTGGATCTTACCATATTCCCATCCTATTATGAGCCTTGGGGATATACTCCTTTGGAGAGTCTTTGCTTTGGAATCCCTACCATAACAACTACCTTAGCAGGATTTGGTACGTGGGCAAAAGCCAAATTCCCTACAGAGCATACCGCTTTGGAAGTACTAGAACGAGATGATCATAACTATGAAGAAGTAGTTACTGGAGTTGTAAGACAGATAGAAAAAATAGCTACACTTCTCCCTAATGAATATGAAGCCTTATGGGAAGATGCGCAACAGATAGGGCGAGCTGCCTTATGGGAACAATTTATTACCTATTATCAGCGAGCCTATACACAAACCCTCTTAGTAATTGAAAAACGAATAGAAAACCTCCCTATTACAGATATGGAAACCACCTCTTATATAGAACAAGATAAGGCGATTAATACTCCTTATTGGCGTAGTGTAATCGTACACCGCTCTACTCCTGAAAAGCTCAAAGCTTTAGAAGAACTTGCCAAGAACCTATGGTGGTCTTGGAACGAAGAAGCAGAACAATTGTTCAAAAGTATCAATCCCGAAGAATGGCACCGAGTGCATAAGAATCCTATTATGCTCTTGGATACGATTTCCGTAAGTGAGTTCAAAGCCCTTGAGGAGGATGAACAGTTTATGCAACGTTTGGAAAAGGTATATGCCGATTTCCTTTCTTATATGGAAAAGAAAAAGGAAATGGTGAGCCCCTCCATTGCTTATTTCAGTATGGAATTTGGGCTACATTCCTCTCTTAAGATTTATTCAGGAGGATTAGGCGTTCTTGCAGGAGATTATTTAAAAGAAGCTAGTGATAAAGCAACAAAGATTACAGGGGTTGGGCTCCTTTATCGTTATGGATATTTCACACAGAAGCTTTCTGCCTTTGGAGACCAAGAATCTGAATATGAAGCACAGGATTTCTCTAAAATTCCAGCTACTCCAGTAACTGATGAATACGGAAAATGGCTACAAATCTCTTTAGACTTACCTGGGCGTACCCTCCACGCACGTGTATGGAGAGTGGATGTAGGTCGTATAGAACTTTATTTGTTAGATACTGATTTTGAGGATAATAATGAAGAAGATCGCTCTGTAACCTATCACTTATATGGTGGAAATTGGGAGAACCGACTCAAGCAGGAGATGCTTCTGGGCTTAGGGGGTATCAAGATGCTTCGAAAGTTAGGTATTTCGTCTGATATTTATCATTGTAATGAAGGACACGCGGCACTTATTGGTTTGGAGCGCCTGAACAAATTTATTAATGAATTCCATCTCTCTTTCTCAGAGGCGGTGGAAGTAGTGCGAGCTTCTTCTCTATTCACCACTCACACACCTGTTCCCGCAGGACACGATTTCTTTGAGGAATCTATGCTAAGAACTTTCATAGGGAACTATACTGAAAATTTACACGTGAATTGGGAACAGATTCTTGCCCTAGGAAAGATAGATGTACATAATCCTTCTGAGAAATTTTCGATGAGCTTCTTAGCGGCTAATCTCTCTCAGGAAGTCAATGGAGTAAGTATGCTTCATGGAGAAGTAAGCCGAGATATCTTTAAGGATATGTGGAAAGGTTATTTCCCAGAGGAACTCCATATTAGCTATGTGACTAATGGAGTGCATCAGCCTACTTGGACAGCCCCATTGTGGAAAGAAGCAGAACAGAAATATTTTAAGAAAGAAGCTAATGATTACTATACAGAAGCTTCTTTTGAGGGAATCTATAACCTACCCGATGAGAAAGTTTTCCAGATAAAGAATGCACTTCGCTCTAAACTTGTAGAACGGGTTAAGAATAGCTTACAGGATTCTCAGAATATCTCTTATTTTACCCCTCGTGAAATTGTGGAGGTTTCTGATAATCTTCGTGATGATGTCCTTACCATTGGTTTTGCACGACGTTTTGCCACCTATAAGCGAGCCCATTTATTATTTACCAACCTTGATAGGCTGGATGCTATTGTGAATAATCCTCAACGTCCTGTACAGTTTGTATTTGCAGGGAAAGCACACCCAGCAGATAAGGCAGGACAAGACCTCATCAAGCATATTGTGGAAATATCCAAGCAACCTCGTTTCTTAGGGAAGATTCTTTTCTTACCTAACTATGATATGGATTTGGCACGTACCCTTATACAAGGAGTGGATGTATGGATGAATACCCCTACACGTCCTCAAGAAGCTTCTGGAACCAGTGGTGAGAAAGCAGCAATGAATGGAGTGATGCACTTTAGTGTGCTGGATGGTTGGTGGGTAGAGGGTTATCGCCCAGATGCGGGTTGGGCTCTTCCTCAGAAACGTACTTATGAAAACCAAGCCTATCAGAATGAATTAGATGCAGAGCTTATCTATAATATTATAGAAGACCAAATAGCTCCTGCTTTCTATAACAAAAATGAGAAAGGTATATCTATAGAATGGTGCAGTTATATCAAAAATACTATTGCTAAAGTGGCTTCTCGTTTCACTACTTACCGAATGCTCTGTGATTATGAAAAGCAATATTACTATCCTCAACAGAAGCGTTCAGCTCTTATTAGGGCAAATCATTTTGAGAAAGCAATTGCTCTCTCTCAGTGGAAGAAAAAAGTTCGCCAAGAATGGGCACATATACGTATAGAGAAAACAGCTACTCCTCATAAGAATAACCAGCTTATCTCTTTAGGGAATACCTACGAGAGCACCATTCAGCTCTACTTAAGTGAGTTGACTCCTGAGGATATAGGATTAGAACTAGTAGTTACTCAAATGGAAGAAGAACAAGTGAAGATTCATCAGCTTATCCAAGCCAAATTGGTTGATTTCTCCAATCGTATAGCTACATATAAGATTACCTCAGTAACAGAGGATGCAGGTGTATTTATGATAGCCTTGCGGGTATATCCTAAGCACGATTTGCTACCGCATCGTCAGGATTTCCCATTGGTGAAATGGTTATGATTTTAGAAGAAACTTTGTCAAAACCCATATGGGTTTTGACAAAGTTATTAACAATTTCAAAAGTTATCCCCAAACCTTGATTTCTTCAGCCAAAAAGTTGTAACTTCGCGGTTTGAAAAATGCAAGCATCTAATACTAGAAATGTTTCCAAAACAAGACGAACGCTTAGAGATTGTTACTCGGTTTGAGGCAATTCTTAGCGAACATAGAATGATTTTCTTTGATACTTACCAGTTTGAAGATATTATACTTTATTACCTAGAGAACAGCAAATTTTCTAAGGCAAAGCAGGCTATAGAAATAGCACTAGAACAGCATCCTTCTGATACAACTTTGCGACTATTCCAAGTAGAGGTACTTATATATGAAGATAATCTCCACCAAGCTGGAGAAATCCTAGATGAGATTATCGCCATAGAACCTTATAACTCAGAGGTGTATGTACAGCGAGCCAATCTGTACTCAAAAAAAAATAATCATTCCAAAGCCGTTGAACTTCTTGAATACGCTACCTCTTTCACAGAGGAAGTCTCTGATATACATTCTCTTATAGCAATGGAGTATGTGTATATGGAGCAATATGCTTTGGCTAAAAGGCACTTTAAAAAATGTCTAGCTCAGGATCCTGATGATTATTTTTCACTTCAGCAACTCTTACATTGCTATGATTTTCTTAAAGAAAACGAGCAGGCTATTCGCTTTCTGACAAGTTTTCTTGATAAAAATCCTTATTGTGAAGTCGCCTGGCATAGCTTAGGACAGCAGTATGTAATGCAGAATAATCTTCCTGCAGCTCTTGAAGCCTTTGATTATGCAATTATCAGTGATGATACTTTTACAGGGGCTTATTTTGAAAAAGGAAAGGTGCTAGAACGGCTTAAGCGTTATCCAGAAGCGATTGATAACTATAAGATTACACTTTCTTTAGACGATCCTTCTTCTTTTGCCTATTTACGAATTGCTATCTGTTATGAAAAGATAGGAGAACGCTCTACTGCTGAGCAATATTACTTTAAGGCTGTCCATGAAGACCCGCAATCTAGCAAGGCTTGGCTGGCTTTAGTGGATTATTATGCTCGGGAGGATGATTATGAAAAAGCTCAAAAATATGTCTCAAAAGTACTGATTAATGAAGGAGATAATCCTTCTTATTTAAAGCGTTGTGCTGAGATATATGCACACGTAGGAGCTTATTCTGAGGCTATACAAATCTATCAGCAGGCTATAGAATTAGGGGATTATTCTGTAGAAATACGTAATGAACTTACTGACCTTCTCCTTCTCGAGAAGCATTACCAGCAAGCACTTATACAATCGCTCAGTACATTACAGCTTTATCCAGCAGAAGCGATACCTTATTACCAAACGGCAGTAGCTTATTTCTATCTGGAACAACCTACAGAGAAGAATTTTTACCTCTCTGTAGCGATGGATAAGGCTAGGGAATGGCTGCCTCATTTTGAGAAAAAATATCCCAAAGTATTTTCCAATCATACACAAGAATTGTCAAAAAACACTAATTATTAAAAGCAAATGGAACACTTTGAAAGCTGGAAGGATCTTGTAAATCCTGAGTTTTATATTAAGTTAGGAGGCTACTGGCTCGTATTATTCATTATTTTTGCTGAAACAGGCTTATTTGTAGGATTTTTCCTTCCAGGGGATAGTCTTCTTTTTATATCAGGAATTTATGCAGTTACTATGGTGAAGGATACTTTTGGAATTACAGGGAGTGATTTATTGGATACAACTATTATAGCATCCTCTATAGCATTGGCTGCCATTATAGGAAATATGGTTAGTTACTGGTTTGGAAGAAGAAGTGGAGATAGTCTTTATCATAGAGAAGATTCTTTCTTCTTTAAGAAAAAATACTTACAAAAAGCTCACGATTTCTATGAAACTCACGGAGCTGTGGCTGTAATAGCAGCACGTTTTTTACCTATTGTACGTACTTTTGCTCCTATTGTTGCAGGGATTGTAGGAATGACTAAGGGGAAATTTATGTTTTACAATATCATAGGGGCTATAGCTTGGTCTTTCTCTCTAGTTTTTATGGGACACTATCTAGATAAATTATTTATAGAACAGTTTGGGATAGATCTGAAAAAGCATCTGGAGTATATAGTTCTCTTTATTGTACTGATTACTACTGCTCCTATTCTTATCAAGTTATTGATGCCTTCAAAGAAATCTGAATAATTAATAAAATGATAGGGTAAATATTCTTTTAAAAATATTACCTTTGTACCCACTTATCTTTAAACAATGAATAGAAATAGAATGGAGTCATTAGAACTAGAATACAATACAGAGAGAAACCCCTTAATTATTCCTGAGTATGGTAGGCATATTCAAAAAATGATAGAGGCAGCTACCAAAATTTCTGATAGAGAATTACGTAATAATACAGCAAAAGCCATTATTGCTATTATGGGGAATATGAATCCTCATCTGAGAGATGTCCCTGATTTTCAGCATAAATTATGGGATCAGCTCTTTAAAATGTCTAATTTCCAAATAGATGTAGATTCACCCTTTGAGAAGCCTACTCAGGAAAGTATCACACCTAAGCCCGAACGATTAATTCCCCCTCAGCAACATCCCAAATATCGTTTCTATGGGAATAATATCCTTAAAATGATTGAAGTTTGTAAAAATTGGGAGGAGGGAGAACTTAAAACAGCCCTTAAGTTTACCATCGCTAATCATATGAAAAAATGTTTTCTAACTTGGAATAAGGAGACTGTAGAGGATAGCGTTATCTTCCAACATTTGTATGAATTGAGTGATCAGAAGATAGACTTAACTAACTATGAGGAGAACCTGAATACACAGCCTAAGCATTATCAAAAGAAAAATACTGTAGCCACTAGGAAAAAATTTTCTAACGGAAAGAATAATAATAATTCTCCTCAATACACTAAAAAGAGATAGTATTATGGAAAGTTTTAAGATAGAAGGAGGACATAGGTTAAGTGGTAGTATTACCCCTCAAGGAGCTAAGAATGAAGCTTTACAGGTGCTTTGTGCAGTTCTTCTTACAGATGAGAAGGTAACCATTCATAACATTCCTAATATATTAGATGTCAATAAACTTATTGGTTTATTAGAAAATTTAGGAGTAAAGATACAGAAATTGGGTAAAGGTTCTTACTCATTCCAAGCAGATGAGATTAATATAGATTATCTTTCTACTCCAGAATTTGCCAAACAAAGCCAAGCTCTTAGGGGATCTATTCTTATAGTGGGACCTTTATTGGCTCGTTTTGGTTATGGAGGAATCCCCAAGCCAGGAGGAGATAAGATAGGACGTAGGCGATTGGATACTCACTTTGATGGTTTTGTGAGTTTGGGAGCTACTTTTACCTATACTCAAGAGAGTCATTTTTATACTGTTACAGCACAAAAATTGGAAGGGAATGATATTCTCTTAGATGAGGCTTCTGTTACAGGGACAGCTAATATTGTAATGGCTGCTTCTCTGGCCAAAGGAACTACCACGCTTTATAATGCAGCTTGCGAACCCTATCTTCAACAACTCTGTAAGATGCTAAACCAAATGGGGGCTAACATACAAGGGGTGGGCTCTAATAAATTGATTATCCAAGGAGTAGATAAGCTTAATGGTTGTACCCACCAAATACTACCTGATATGATAGAAATAGGTAGCTGGATAGGAATGGCAGCTATGACTCAGAGTGAATTAACAATCAAAGATGCAGGCTGGGAGCACTTAGGGATTATCCCTTCTGTATTTGAGCGATTGGGAATCTCTTTGGAGCGTAGGGGAGAGGATATTTATATTCCAGCGCATACCCAAGGGTATGAGATACAGACTTTTATAGACGGTTCTATTCTAACTATTAGTGATGCTCCTTGGCCAGGATTTACCCCAGATCTTTTGAGTATTATTCTTGTTACAGCCATACAGGCCAGAGGAGAGGTGCTGATTCACCAGAAAATGTTCGAGAGTCGTTTGTTTTTTGTTGATAAACTTATAGATATGGGAGCAAAAATTATCCTTTGTGATCCCCATAGAGCAGTAGTAATAGGGAACGATTTTAGATCTCAGCTACGTGCCACTACAATGACTTCTCCAGATATCCGAGCAGGAATAGCCCTATTAATAGCGGCTTTATCAGCGAAAGGGATCTCAACTATTCACAATATAGAGCAGATAGATAGAGGATATGAGCGCATTGAGGAGAGATTACAAGCCATAGGTGCAAAAATTATGAGAGCATAAAATATTTGTTTTTAATTAGTTACAAAAAAAATAAAATAAAATTAAAAAAAATATTTGTAGGTTTGCAAAAAAGTCGTATCTTTGCACCGAAATAATCAACAGGCCTCGTGGCGCAACTGAATAGCGCATCTGATTACGGCTCAGAAGGTTACAGGTTTGAATCCTGTCGAGGTCACAATATGGTAACGCTCTTCCACTCAACGCGTTACCTTTATTTTTATCGTGTATTTTCGTCTGTAATTCTTTCAAAATCGGCAAGGTAATCGACAATGAAAAAAATTACAGATTATGGTTACAAAAACTTTTGAAGGATGTAGCTACACCGAATTTTGGGTGTCTCCTGCCAATTGGCAAAAAGCTACTAAAAAAGATTTAGACAAAGAATGGTATGTGCAATGTACTTTCTTTGACCCTCGCTATGAAAAGAAGTATCCTAAAGGCTTTCCCTATCGTAAAAAGGCTAATAGACCTAACACTATAGAGGAGCGAAAAGAAATGATTTCTTTTCTTCTCAAAAATATCCCCAAACAACTTAATGATGGATATAATCCTATCATTAGGAAGTATATGCATCTACAAAAGGAGGGGTTATATCCTGATTTGCATTTCATTGAGGCATATAGGCGTGCCTTGGAGATAAAATCAGGCACTAAATCACACCTTTATAACATAAAATGCGCTATAGATAGATTAGAAAAGGCTAGTGAGGTTCTCGAAATGCAGAACATTAAGGTTAAAGACTTGCGACGTGTGGATTTAAAGCGTATGCTTGACTGGCTACAACTCCCTGATAAGTATTATAACAGATTCGTGATTTACTTCTCAAGTCTGTATCGAGAGCTTATAGAGTATGAGTGCTGCGAGAGTAATATTACAAGGGATATATACCCTAAAAAGACTTTCAAAGAACCCCGCCTTGTGCTTGAAAAAAGTGAATTAGACAAGGTAAAGGAACATTTAGAAGAGCATTATCCTGATTTTTATCGTTATATGATGATATTCCTCTACTCAGGAGCACGTAACACAGAGCTTTTCAGACTACAGCGCAAAGATGTAGATTTGGATAAGCAGGAGTTTGTTATACTCCTTGAAAAAGGCGGACAGTATAAACGATGTACTAAGGTGATACTTAGCCCTGCATTGGAATATTGGTGTGAAGTATGTGAGGAGTGTCAAAGTCCTGATGATTACCTATTTTCCTTGAACTTCGTACCCAGTAAGAAAATGGGACATACAGAGATTGTAACACGTTTCTGGAAACGAAATGTAAAGGATAAACTTGGTGTTGATGCTGACTTTTACGCTCTCAAACACTATATGCTTGATAATTTGGATAGTGATACGGCTATGCTTCTGGCTTCACATACCAACAAGAATACCACCGCTATATATCAGGTCAATAAGGCTAAAAAAGAGAGGGAAATGCTTAAACAGCTGAAAATAGAGATATAGAAAAAGCCCCAATCAAGGGGCTTTCTTTATTCTGTAACTACTTTAAGTTTAGGTTTTATAACCGCAAAAGGTTGTTGCAGAAGATATTTTTGTATAATATCAAGGGGAAGCGAGAATGCTCTCGCAAGCTCATTCTCAGTATAACCAAGCTCCTTTAGGTGCAAACCTACAGATGTGCTAAATACTTGAGGATAATCAATGGAAACAGTATCTTTTTCTTTTTTCTTCTCTCCACTCCTGCTCAACTCAACATTAAGAAATTGGTATCTATCCTTATTTATTGCCCCTAATGAGTATGCTCGTCTGACGATAGCAGCCTTTGAGACCAACCAATAGTTTTTCAAAGCACTAAGAGCAGACACCTTGAGATTTCCCAAAGACTTTATTATAGCACTTTTTGGCATTAGAAATTCCGAAGCAAAATCATTAGCTTCTTGCTCTTTATTTCTGCTAATAGGTATAGGAAAATCAGCAGAGCAGTGCATAACCAAGTGGCCTAACTCGTGAGCTAATGTAAATCGTTTCCTATCATTGGTAAAACGTTTATTTATAACTATAACCGCAAACCCTTTAGGAGTAAAAAATGAGATCCCGTCAAACTTTTCATCGGTATTGAGTTCGTATATAATAATTCCTTTGTTCTCTATCACCTTAAAAATATCGTGTATAGGTTCATCAGGCGCTATTCTAAAATTTTTCCTTGTAAATATAGCTGCTTTTTCAGGGGTATATCCCTCTTCTAAGTCTAATGTTACTAAAGAAAAATCGGGATATTCCACAGAATCAGCCATTTCATCTATTAGACAGCCTATAAACTTACACGAAGTCTCAAAGTCCTGTAGGAGTGTCTTTGATATAGATGATTTTTTGCGATAATTCGCTATCTCTAAGTCAATATTTATCTTTTTTGCAAAGAACTCTTTAGGAAAATTGAGAGTCTCAAATATTTTCTCTAAAAGTTCATCAGAAAGTCCTCCAAGTCCTTTTTCAAACTTGGATAAGTTAGATTGTGAAAGCCCTGTCACTGCTTTTGACAATTCCGTTTGTGTGAGCCCCCTATACTCTCTGGCAAGGGTAAGCTGTGAGTGATTAACTTTCATTTTCGTTAGGTTTTTGATAAGTGCAAATATATAATTTTTATTTGAAATTGTATATAATTTTCTAACTAAGTTATCAACATTCCTTTTTAAAAACCTGTGTTATTTTTTAAACGTTAAATTTCTTTCGTATTTCTTTATAATTTCTTAATTTTGTACCTAATTTAATAATGAATACTATTTGATGGTTTGGATGATATTGCTCCTAAAAGAGACTCTTGTTACAGACTATTAAAATTCATTAATAACAATAATTTCCTTGAATAATAAAATTTGATAAAAAATACTTACTTATGGGTCTTTTTGATTTCTTAAAAAAGAAAGAGTTTGATAGGATAAAAGAATTGGAGAATAGAGTAAAGGAGTTGGAGGCTAAAAACAATTCTTTGTCTAAATATTTACCATTAACAGATATAGAAAGCCAAATAGAAAAACTAGAGCAAGACAAGATTAATATATCTAAAGAATATGAAAATCTCAGATTTCATTATCATAAAGCCCTTGCAACTTATGAAGAATTAAAAAAGAAAATAAGTATTTTTGAAGATGACTTGGAACTGGCGGAATATGGAGTTTATCAGCCTCATTTCAGTTTTGAAACATCTGAGGAATATAAACAAAAAATTCTTTTTTATAGGAATGAGGCTAAAGCTATGATAAAGGAAGGTAGTGCAGTAAATGGAGGAGATACTATCACTTGGAATGGTAGCCTTTCAAAAGGGCAAGCAATGGTAAAAAGAGAAAAGCAATTGATGTTACGTGCTTTTAACGGTGAAACAGATAGTTTTATTGCTAATGTAGATTGGAATAACATAAAAAAAATGGAAGAACGATTAAATAAATCGTTTGAAGCTATCAATAAAGTATATAAAGATCAAGGAATATCAATTTCAGAAATCTATAAAGAATATAAGACTTGGGAATTACAGCTCACTTATGAATATAAGAAAAAACTGCAAGAAGAGAAGGAAGAGCAAAGAGCTATTAGAGAACAAATGAGAGAAGAGGAGCGGGTAGAAAGAGAACTCGAAGCTGCAAGAATAAAAGCGGAAAAGGAAGAGATAATGTATATAAAAGCTCTCGAAAAAGCAAGAAAGGAAATAGGTACTGCTGTTGGTAAAAAGCAAGAGGAATTATTACAAAGGATAGCGGAACTTGAGGCGGGGCTTATAGGTGTAGAAACATTGAAGCAAAAAGCTATATCAATGGCTCAACAAACGAAAATGGGGTATGTATATGTTATTTCTAATATAGGGGCTTTTGGAGATGATGTTTATAAAATAGGAATGACTCGTAGGCTTGAACCCACAGAAAGAGTAAAAGAATTGGGAGACGCAAGCGTTCCTTTCCCTTTCGATATTCACGCTATGATATTCTCTGAAAATGCTCCTGAATTGGAATCAAAATTACATAATGTATTTGCAAATGAACGTGTAAATATGACTAATTATAAAAGAGAATTTTTCAATGTATCATTAGATCGTATAGAGGAGGAAGCAAAGAAATTAGGTGCTAAAGTAGAATTTACAAAACTTGCGGAAGCAGAAGAATATAGAAAAAGTCAGATATTGAAAAGGCAAATAAATCAACAAACAATCCCAGATATAAAAGAATTTCCTGATACAATATAATAAAAACTAATAAATTAAACATATAACAAATGAAAAAAGTACTATTGCTTATTATAGGGCTAATCGCTTTGGGGTGCTCTAAGAGTGAGGATAAAGAAGATTTTAGCCAATATAAACTGAATGTACCTGATTGGTTAGTAGGAGAATACAAATATTCGGATGGTCTTGCAACTTACAATTTTGGTTTTTCAAAAAATGATTATCTTATTTCAAAAAATGGTAAAAGTTTTTTTGAATCTTTTTCGAGTCGTCTAATAAAAGAAGATGAATATTCTTATTGGAATTATAAAGTGTATTACTTTATAAGCTACGCAACACAGACAAAAAAATATTTCAAATATTCTTTTGAGATGAAAGAAAAGAAGTGTTCCTATGAGTTAAATGGGAAAATTTTTAACCTTTGTGATGAAGACAATAAAAATGATATAGAGATTAGACGTATATATGAAGAAGTAACAGATTATGGAAAAACAATAAAAAAAATATCAGACGATACACATACATATAAGAAGGTTAAATAGAAAAGCCCCTTGATTGGGGCTTTTATTATGACCTTATTTTAATGCCTTTAGTTGTGATCTCACTAATACCTGTTTTCATATTAGCTATATCTGTTTCTATCTTATGGAGTTTATAAGTATTAGCTTCAATTCCTGCAAGGTGTCTCAATTGCTGAGCAGCATTACTTTGCATAAATTGGTTCATTTCCCTGATGAAGTTTGCAGTCTGTAATGCTGCATTCTTTATCTCAGCACTTAGTTGGGTCTGTAATCGGAATTGCCCGTTGAGTTCCTCTCCTGTATCTTGGCTCATTCTTGCAAAACCTTTCTCAGTAGCTTGGCGATTTTGTTCATTTAGAAACTCAAATCCGTTAGCTTTACCCATCTCATTCCACTGTTTAAGGAATGTCTCCATTTCAGAAACCTTACTTTTCATTGCGTTACCAAATTCACTCACAATCTGAGAGGATTGTCGAGCAAAATCCTCGCTACCATTATTATTCTTTCCTGCTTGTGTTATTTTTTCCTGTAACCTTTTAAAATGGTCTGCAATAAAAAGTTCGTAAGCTAATTGTTTTCCTAATTTTCCTATTACATTACCTACCGATTTAGCAAAACTCTCAAAAGCATCTTCTCCTTTTTGAAGAGCATTATAAACACTATCAATCACAGAAGTACCAAGTTCTCCAAAAGTATTTTTTACATATTCATCAAATTGTTTTTGAGCTTCTTGCGCACGTTCATATTGTTCAATAAGTCCCTTTAATCTTTCTTTCCCATCCCCATATAGCTCTTTTGAATCTATAATACTTTTTGCAACAGTAGCATCAAACTCTCCTGCTTTGTCAATTAGCTGAGGAAATACATCTATAAGATTATCCCAAACAGTACCTTCCTTTTCAAAAATACCCCATCCTGTCGAATAAGTACCATTAGCTACTGTTATAGCTTTATTACTGTATAAATTTTCACTCATTCGCTTCTTTAACTCACTCCTCTGATTGATATATTCTTTTAAATTATCGTTAGCAATGGCAAGTTCCTTTTTCCCAAATACAGATATATTTTCCTTATGAAGCATTTTTTCTTCAAAAAGTAATCTATTGTATTCATTCTGTTGAGCAATCTTAGATTTTGCTATCTCATAACGTTTCTTTTCAGCTTCCAATTCGTTTTTGAAATACATCTCAAATCCAGAAGTTATAAGTCCTACTACAGCACCTATTGCAGCACCAATACCCCCTCCCATCTGTGCGCCTGCTTGTGTCATTGATAAAGTTCGATTTAAGGTATTGCTTACAGTTTGCATAGTTTGTCCTATCCTCTTTAAGCTCTCATTCCCCGTACTCTGTCCAAGCTTTTCAAATTCTTGTCCTAACTGTCCAAACTCACCAGTGATTGACTGAGCATCTGAAAGAACGCCTTGTAGTGCTTCTTTCCATTCTATCGTATTGGGTTTAAACTTAAATAACCCCTGAATGTTTTTACCAAGCCTCCCAAATACTGTATCACCACGATCAGCTGTGTCTCTTGCTTGTTCCAACTGCTGGCGGAGATTTGTTATAAACTCTACATTAGCATTATCGTCCATATTAAGCACTTTTGCCAAAGCGTCAATCTCGGCTTCCGCATCTGTAATGGTTTGGCGTATCTCTTTGACAGTCTTTTTGCGTAGGTTGTCGAACAATTTAGCAATCGCTGTACCCTCTTTCTTGTAGAGTATATCCAGCTTCTTAAGCTCACGAGCTTTTTCGTCTTGCGCTTTCTTCACTTGTGGAGCATCTGCACCTAACTTAGCTTGTAATGCGGCTATATCAGCGTTGTACTTCTCCTCAATAGCTTTACGCTGGTCAGTATAGGTTTGATACTTCTCCAACAATCCATCTAACAACTTTTGCTCCTGTTGTATTTTGAGGGTGCTATTTTGCTCATTAGCTATGATTTCATTCTCATTGATTGCATTAAGATGAGCATTATAAGTAGCATCACTCATTAATCCTTTGCTATCCGCACGCTCTTTTTCTAAGGCAATACGTGCATCCTCACCCCCTCTACGAATAGCCTCTACCTTTTCATCATAATAATAACGTACGAGGGCTAATTCCTTTTCATAGCCTTCCTGCATTTGCTCGATATTCGCTTTCTGCTGGGCTAATTCGTTATCTATGGCAAGTCGTGTGGTCTGTAATAGGTGTGCTTCTTGGTCAAAAGTAGGGCGCTCAGATTTCGATTTAGAAGAAGATTTTGCCTTTAAATCATCTCCAGTTAGTCCTTTGTATTCTTTCTTCTTTGTCTCTAAGGATGCTCTTTTTTCCTCTAATTCTTTTTGAGCTTTATCTGATACACTTTTACTATTTTTATTCCTTTTCTCTATGGCTTCTATTTCTTTCTCTAAGGTTAATATTTCTTTTCGGAGAGCAATTACATCTGTTGTTTTTGTTTTTTCTTGCTCTATCATCTTTATATGTTCCTTATAAGCCTGATTGAAACGCCCTAAATCTTCAAGGGAATAATTTAGAAAAGGATTATTTGCATCTGTGAATTTCCATTGGTTTTTTGTACTTACACTCTTTTTTCTATTGAATGCTTCATATATTTTCTGTTTGGTCTCTTCTAATTGAGAAGCGTTCATTCCATTGAGAGAATTGGCGAAATTATTTACATCAAAACCAACGACAACTTTTTCCTGCTTTCCTTTTAAAATATTATCTTCCTTGATTTGACTTTTTAAATTATCAATGCTTCGTTGAATACCTAAAGCGGCAGTACTATCTACCTTTTTTTGTAGTTCCTCTAATCGTTTTATTTCAGCTTCTTTTGCCTTGATACCTTTTTCAGTCTTATTAACAGCATCTCTGGACATACTTTCGTCCATAACAGCAAACTCACCATTGACATCTTTTAGGGCTTTAGCCATATTCCTCAATAAGTCATTTAGAGAGGTATATTGGTCAAAAACTCCTTTCATTGTACTTTTCAGCATTAAGAAAGCAGTATTTCTCTGTTCCCAAGTCTTAGTTTCATCTTGTACAACTGAAATCAAATCATTTATATTCTTCTTCTGTTTATCTATGATATTTGCTTGTTCCTCCCGCAATTTGTTATGCCGTTCAGTAGCTCTTGTATTTGCATCTGTATTATCCTTCAATGCCCACATAGCAAATCCTAATGCAACAACAGCAGAAGCCACCAATACATAAGGATTGGCTTTCATTACGGTGTTTAAGGCAGCAGTAGCTATAGTTTGAGCTTTAGTAGCAGCAGTCTGAATACCTTTTGCAATAGCATCTTCCTTAGTAGCTATAGACCATCCTTTGGTAAGAGCAATATTGACTAATACCGCTGTCCTATATGTTCCGTAAGTAGCTATAAGCCCCGCTATTACCTTGCCTAATGTTTGATAGTTTTCTACCAAGAAAGAAACCCCTTGAATAGCCCCAGATATATACCCTTCAGATGCTTTTCCTATCTCATTTAGCATTTGGTCAAAGCTATCCCCAAGGTTGGATATTTGCCCTCCTAATGACTTACTTTGCTCTGCCATTAGGTTAAAGAATAACCCGCCCTCATTGGTCATATTCTTTATAACCGCTTGTACTTCTGGAAATCCTATTTTACCCGCTGAAACCATATCCTTTATTTCAGTTTCGCTCTTACCTACAACCTTACTCAATTCAGCAATAATAGGAATACCTGCATTCATGAACTGATACAAGTCATTAGTCATTAGCTTGCCTTGCGCTTTGACTTGTCCGTACACGTGTATGAGTTGCCCCATAGGCACTCCCAATCCAGCTGCTACATCACCCATACGCCTAAGCGTTTCCGTTACTTCTTGGGCAGGAACTTGAAAAGCAAGTAAGCGCTTAGCCCCTTCAGATACTTCTTCTAATCCGAAAGGAGTTTTAGATGCAAGGTCTGCCATTTGTGCCATTAAGGCATTAGCTTTCTCCTTGCTCTTTAGCATAGTGCCAAAGGATATTTCAAGCTGTTGAAATTGGGAGCGGACTTCAATTACTTGGCTAACAAAAGCTTTTGCTTGTGAAAGCGTAAAGAAAGCCATTGCTCCTTTGGCAAGGTTATTAATAGACTGCTGGAGCTTGTCTGTCTCTTTTTGGGAGCTTTTCATTGAGTCATTGAGCATTTTCTCCATTTCTTTTACACCTTCCTCTAATTTCTCAAGGCGCAAGTGGGCTTCAAAGTCTATACTTCCATTATTGTTGTTCATAATAATCTGTTTTAAATGTAAAAAAACGCCCCATTGCTGAGGCGTGGCACGCTAATCAGCGTTTGAACCTAATAAATATTATCAATCCTAAGAGTAATGTGCTTGCTATAAGCCACCAAGGTAGGGCGCTAACTTGTTTTTGCGATTTTGTGGTTTGCCGATGCTCCTGTACGATGGTGGCTTGTTGCTGGCTTGTAATAGTGCTTTCTTGCGTAATAGTATCCTCTTGGGTAAGGGCTTGGTTGTTGTTTTGGTTTATATGTATGGTTGCCTTACCTCCTCTTATAACGAGGGCTTCATTTGTGCCATCTCTCATACGAGTAAAATAGAGATCCTTAGCATTGCCAACACTATCCCTATCACTTTCAAGAGAGATTTCATAGGATTGGGATTGCTGAAGCTCAAAAGTAGCGACCTTTTGGGACTTTTCTACCCGTGTAGCACTGTCTTTTAGCTCCTTTCTTTCGGTTTTTTGCTCTTCTTTCAGCTCGGTTCGGTTTATTTTTTTGCTCCTGCAACCGAAAAGCACCATAAGAGCTAATAGTAAGTACAATTTCTTTCTCATACATTGCTTTGATTTTTTTTGATTGACTTCTCAAGCCACATAAGACCCTCTTCCAACTTCGTAATAACAAGGGATAGTTCTCTTGTACGTGGCAATTGTTCTACTTTAACGAGTAGGCTTTCATACTCTTTTTTTAGTTCTTTTACTTCTGTCATAATGATTTATTTTACTTTTTCAATTTCTTTAATTAGTGCTTTAAGGCTATCAGCATAGTTCGGAGCAGTGGCATAGCCTGCCTTTGCTACTTCCTCGGCAAACTTATAAGGGTCTGCTTTTACAAGCAACGCTTTAGTATATCGCTTGTTTTTGAAAAAGAAATTAGTGTGGTCTGTGAAACACTCCTCAGGGGTCTCATACTTCATAAACCAATCTCGTACGATATACAAGTATTTGCCGTCTGTACGTTTGGTGATACTAATCACTTCAGGGAATTTGCTCTTTTCGTTAGGCGTTGTGAGCACCTCTGTAGTTCTTAGGAGTTGTTTTTTCTCATTGGGAGTGTTTTTAGTAGCTTTTACTCCAAAAAACATATTCCCTGGCACGCTCTTACCCCAACCACTCTCCAAACCTGCCTGAGCGAGGATAAAAAGTGCCGATATACCCGTCTTACGCTCTGTTTCCAAAGCATAATGCTTATAGGTTTTGATAAAATTAATCTGTGTTTGGTTCATGGTCTTCTGTTTTAGGTTCACTTGTTTTTGTTCCATTGATTTCGTCAAAGAAATCTTTTAATTTGCCCTCTCGCTCATAGTTATAGAGAGCTTTCATAACGAATTGAGGAGGAAACTTCCCATTTGTAAGGATAAATGCGTTCTTTAGGATTTTACTGACTGGATATAGTAATGTGGTGAGTTGTACTACGCTTTTAAATATCTTACCCATTTCAGATTCATCAAGAGGAATATTAAGCAAGGATAAGGAAATATATACAGCAACTATAATAAATACCATTTCTGTATTCTTGACAAGAAATTCCTTGATGTCAAACGTTCCTGTCTTAAAATGATATACCCCCCCTACCAAAGCATTCAGTAATAATGCTGTACATATACCTGCGTAAAAGAACTCGTTTTTGTCTTTCCACATAGAGAAATACGAGTACAGCATCAACAAGGGAATGCTTTTAAAAAAGGCAATGAAGAAGTAATACACCCTATCTCTGAAGTGTATCTTATCGTCAAAGTAAAAAAGTAGTACTATAGGAGTTGCCCATATAGCTATTTTTGTTTTGGCTTTTAAAAACCATTTAAAAAATTTGTCCATTTAAGATTGATTGATTAGTTTGTCTAATTCCTCGTTGTAGTCAGGGCTTTTATC
>NZ_CAURLX010000010.1:0-61939 GCF_963525585.1 uncultured Capnocytophaga sp.
ATACCGAAAAAGGCGATATATTCACAGCCCTCAACACGGCTTTTGCCTCAGAAGGAATCTATATAGAAGTACCTAAAGGAAAAATAGTAGATAAACCTATACAGTTGTTGTATTTCAATGACAGAAAAGAAATCACTTGCTATCAGCCACGCAATATTATTGCCGTGGGCGAGAATGCACAGCTCAAAGTCATTGAAGTACACCAAAACTTATCGGATACTGCTACGGCTATCCTTACCAACGTAGTAACCGAGGCATTTGTAGCCAAAGAGGCTTTCCTCGACTATTACAAATTGCAAAATGATAGCCTTACCGCTTCTCTTATTGATAACACCTATATTTCACAAGAAGCAAATAGCCACGCCAGCGTGCATACCTTCTCATTTGGGGGTACACTCACTCGCAACAACCTCAATTTCTATCACCAAGGCGAGCATTTAGAATCTACCCTCAAAGGGTTGAGTATCCTCAAAGGCTCACAACACACCGATCATTATACGCTAGTAAACCACGCATATCCTAACTGTGAGAGTCATCAGGATTATAAGAGTATCGTAAGCGATGAAGCTACCAATGTGTTCAATGGTAAGATAATGGTAGAACAAATCGCCCAGAAAACGAATGCTTATCAGCAGAATGATAATATCCTCCTCTCCGATAAGGCAACAGTATACACCAAGCCCCAACTCGAAATCTTCGCCGATGATGTGAAGTGCTCACACGGTTGTACTGTAGGCTCTCTCAGCGCAGACTCTTTATTCTATCTGCAAACACGTGGGATAGGCAAAAAAGAAGCGGCTGCCCTACTTACCTATGCTTTTGCAAATACCGTATTAGAAAGCGTAAAAATCCCGGCTCTTTCAGCCTATATCAATCAGATTATTGCTGAAAAATTAGGAGTAACAGTTGATTTTTAGGATATTTCTTTATTTCTTAGTAAAAAAATACACTATTTTTATAGAAATAGATAGTTGTCTACATCATATCTTTCTATAAAAATAGTGTTTTTTAAATATTTTGCTTAATCTATGACCCTAAACTCATCCAGAATATTCCACTGAAATATATTGCTTCCTATATAGGCATTACTCCCCAAGCCCTCAACAGAATACGCAGGCGTATTTTCTAAGGTGTTATTTTTTCATTGAGTTCTTTTAATAATTCTTCCACAAGAGAGAAATGAGTTCTTGGATATGTGTCTTTTTCCTGTAAAATTGTATTCAAGTGAGATTGTAATTTGATACAAAACTCTGTCCCTGAAGTGGTGTATTTCATATCTTCTTTCAGCAAACGAGCCAAATTATTATAGTTTTCATCTTCTAATGTGATGATAAGCCATTTCACTTTGCCAAAAAAGTCTCTGGAGATATGTTCTTGGTAAAAGGTGTCAAATAGTTCAAAGAAAGCATCTAAAGCCTTTTCTTTAGTCTTGAATTTGTAGAAGAGTATATCCGCCCATCCTCTACTATCCCTAAGATGATATTTCTTGCGTAACCAATAGTAAAAATCATTATAGAGTATATTGGCTTTTACCTCTTCTTGATTGCGATAATACCAACCATTTAGGAAAGCCTCTAAGCAGAATATATCGTGTTCGCCAATAAATAATTCAGGAAGAGGCTTGATAAGGTTAATGAGTTCTATGATATTCATATCTTACTTTTTGATGAGTTAAAAAAGGTTATCTGCGTTACAATTCTATTCCTAAATGACTAAGAATAGTTAGCTAATTATCCATTAGTAAATTAGCAAATCTGTCAGTTATAAAATACATTTCATTATCTATAAAGTAAATAGAGTAATCCCATTGCTTATGAGAATAGAGGGCTTCTTTGTGAAATATTTCCATTTCTTCATCTCCATTTTGTAGGAAAGTACTGGGCTCGTGAAGGAATTTTTGATAGTCCTTGGGCATTAAGTAAGTGGTCTTTAGGTATGCCATATGACCGAGCTGACTGATATCAAAATAGACCTCTACAATATAGCGATTATCAAACTGTGGATCAGTATTTTTTCTATCCTCCTCATCGGAGACATAGGTATCACTTTTATGAATATATACAGGACGAAAGTTCTTGGCAGGAGCATATACTGGAGACTCCGGAAAATGTACCAAAAGGGCTTGCCTAAAGGGATGGTGTGTCCCTCGTGCCTGCTCAAGGGCGGCGAAATCTTCCTTCTGGCAATAGAGCTCTGCCAATTGCCACTTCCCATCCGAGAGGAACACTACCTTATAGTTGCCTTCCTCTGGAAAATCCTTTAGTCCATAATAGTCCTTTCGGTCGGTATGTTTTAGAAAGTAGTAGGTAGCGTTCTCTTGTACCTTAGCGAGGAAGGATTTCCGTTGCTCAACCGTCCATTTTTCGGTATGGGGCACTACTTCCAAAGGCTTTTTCAGGGTGTCATTATCTACCAGCCAAGTATGGTAGTAGTTATCATCAAAATCAATATAGTAATTCCCTAAAAAAACGCCTCCCTGTTCTGCTATTTTATCTCTGGAATGTATCAATCGGTCTCTGCCCTTTCCTTGGTTATTCTTTTTTACAAAATAGAGATCTTTTTCAAAGCCATCATAATAATAGTAAAACAGTTTGCCCTCTGCATAGAAAAAAGTATTAGAAGAGCCATTAATCATATATTCCTTATGCTTATCAAAATCTAATTCTTTAGGGGGTGCCATATAAGAATAGAAATGATCGTCATTGATATGCCAAATATAGTCATACCAATATTGGTATTTTTCAGGGATTCGGATAGCAAAAACTCTATTTTTGTAATTTTCTACGATATCTTCTCCTATAAAAAACCAAAAAATGGTAGAAATAAAAGCAATACCGAGTATTATACTTATATATTTTATAATTTTGCTTTTCCCACTTAGGTAAATAAGAGTAATAGCGATAAGCAAAAGGAGAAAACCCGCTAAGAAACCACCTCCATAGAATGCCCAACCCATACTATTGATACTATCAGGAAAGGTAAAAATAAAAAGAGCAACCAAAATCGCCCACAGTAGGAAGCCAAAGAGAATAACTTTTTTCATCTTAGATAGAATTATAATACGTGACAAATATAGTAAAAAAATAAGAAACTGTTAATTATTTGTCATTTGTGATTCGTAATTGATCATTTGTTGCTATTTTTGCCCCCTAATTTAAAAATAAAGATGAAAAGAATAATCTATACATTCTGTGTAGCTATTGGCACACTATTAGCAATATCGTGCTCTAAATCAGAGAATTCCGTAGAAAAACAGGTAAAAACAAGTGGCTTTAACATTCCCGCTGAAGCCAAGGCTATTATTCCTGAAGAGTTTATCGGAAAAATGGCTGCTAATGGAATGACTATTAATGAAGGAACTAATCCTCCTAATATACAAGGGATTTTCGCTACAGGTATCTTAAAGATGATATATACCAGCCTTAATTATGATACTTTTCCTATAGGAAAAGAGATTGAAAGCTATCGTTTTAAGTTCTATGAGCAGAGAGGTACCAAGATAAAAACAGACTATATAAATGAAGATATTCTAGCTAATGATCAAGCTACAGGGAGAGGAACTATTATCTCAGGAAATGGAAATAAATTCACAGCTTATTTAGATATGGATATTACTGATATAGAGATAAAAACACGTGATGTATCTGTATTATCAGGAGAAATTACCCCCGAAGGAATTAAAAATTTCCAATATGCCTTCCTTAAAATGGAAAAAACAGGAGACTTCTCAGAGAGAATGGTACCTGTAGGAACTATACGTATCTGGATAAGTAAGGATAAATTAGCAATAAAAAAACAAGAATATCCTTATGGAGACTAAAAGACAAAAAAAACTAAACCTCCTAGATAAAAATAGCTAATCTGTCCAGATTAGCTATTATAGTTTATCGTCTAAACAGAAACTTGTCCTTTTATACTTGGATAAGGATCATAGCCTTCAAGAACAAAATCAGAATAGGTAAAGGAGAAAATATCTTTTACATCTGGATTAAGCTTCATCTGAGGAAGGGGGCGGGGTTCTCGGGAGAGCTGTAATTCTACTTGTTCCAAATGATTTTTATAGATATGTAAGTCTCCAAAGGAATGGATAAACTCCCCTACTTGTAAATCACATACGTGAGCAAGCATCATTGTAAGCAAAGCATAGGAAGCAATATTAAAAGGAACTCCTAAGAAAGCATCTGCACTACGCTGATAGAGCTGGCAAGAAAGCTTCCCTTCTACTACATAAAACTGAAACAAAGCGTGACAGGGAGGCAATGCCACCTTATGCTGTGCCACATTCTCTGAGAAAGAAACAGAAGTATCTGGTAACACCGAAGGATTCCAAGCGGAAACGACCATTCGCCTGCTATCAGGATTCGTTTTAAGAGTCTGGACTACAGAAGCTATTTGATCAATTCCTTCATTATTCCAATTGCGCCATTGTGCTCCATACACAGGTCCTAAATCACCTTTTTCATCAGCCCATTCATTCCAGATACGCACCCCATTTTCAGTAAGATAATGAATGTTAGTATCCCCTTTGAGGAACCATAGTAATTCATATATCACAGATTTCAAGTGAATACGCTTGGTAGTAAGTAAGGGGAAACCCTCTTGTAGATTACAACGAAATTGATAACCAAAGACACTAATAGTTCCTGTTCCAGTACGGTCATCTTTGCTATATCCTTTTGTAAGTATGTGATTCAGAAGATCTTTATAAACTTGCATCTCTTTCTCTTTTTAAATGCAAAAATATGAAATAATTTACCAATTAACCAAATTCTCTTTTCTCTTGGAAACTTCCTAAACTTTGTTATAACTTAACAATCTAAATTAGAAAAGTATGAAATCATTTTTAAGAAAAGATACACGAAGTGCTTATTTCATCTTCCGCTTGCTATTCTTGGTAGGTGTTCTTATTTTTGAGATAACAAACCCTGGTAAACCGTTCCTAAAGAGTTTTCTTCTTATTTCTGTAGCTTTACTTAATGGGTGAGATAGCTATTTGCTCTATGAGGTAAGGAAAGAAGAATGAGGAGTAAAACTAACAACAATTAACGCCGATAGCTTAGAGTTATCGGCGTTAATTATTATTTTTCTAATGCTTGCTTGAAGTCTGCTATAAGATCCTCTATATTTTCTATTCCTACAGCCACTCGGATAAGGGTTTGGGTAACACCACGAGCTACTTTTTCTTCCTCAGGGAACTCAGTATGCGTATGAGTACTAGGATGAGTAACTAAGGTCTCTACTCCTCCCAAGCTAACTGCGAAAAGAGCTACCTTAAGTGATTCAAAGAAAGTCTTCACCTTTGCTACATCTTTCATTACAAAAGAGAACACAGCTCCTGCTCCTGAAGCCTGACTCTCCTGTATGGCTTTTCCTTTATTATTCTCAAGAGTAGGATAATATACTTTCTCTACCGCAGGATGATGCTGGAGGAATTCTATAAGTTTTAGTGTATTACTCTGTGCATAATCCATTCGCACCTTTAGTGTCTTAATACTACGCACCAATAACCAACTATCAAAAGGAGATATTAACGCACCAATAGCCACCTGAGCAAAGCTGATTTTCTCTGCCAAAGTAGCATCATTAACTACAATGGCTCCAGCAATAATATCATTATGCCCACTGAGGTATTTGGTTGCACTATGTACTACGATATCAGCACCCAGTTCTAAGGGACGCTGTAGATAAGGTGAAAGAAATGTATTATCCACAATCGTAAGGAGCCCATATTCTTTGGCAATAGCTACAGTACCACGGATATCGGTTACATCTAAGAGAGGATTAGAAGGCGTTTCTATGAAAATTCCTTTGGTATTAGGCTTTATTGCTTTGCGGATATTCTCCAAGTCTGTAGTATCTACAAAGCTAGCTTCCAAGCCAAATTTGGAGAAAATATCTTTCATTATACGGAAAGTTCCTCCATAAATATCTAATCCAAAAACAAAATGGTCTCCTGCCTCAAAAATGGTAAATAAAGAGGTGCTCGCCGCCATTCCTGAGGAAAAACCAAAGCCATACTTTCCGCTCTCCAGCTTGGCAATCAATGTCTCAAAATCCTTACGTGTTGGGTTGGATACTCGGCTATATTCAAATTCCTGTGTTACTCCAAACTCCTTAAGCTGAAAAGTAGAAGCCATATTTATAGTACTTCCCCACGTATTTACCTCTGTATCAGTAGTTCGGATACCGTGTATTGCTGTTGTTTCAAATTTCATATGTATATATTTTAAAGATAAATGTTTTTTATAAAAACACGTTGCAAAAGTACAATTTTTTTACAAACCAGCAAAATAAATTATATTTTATTTTTTTTCTCTAAAAAAGAAGAAAAAATCATTTTATCATTTAGAATTACCTAAAAATATTTATTTAAAATAAATAAAGATTCCCAAGTCTTTTTTGTACTTTTGTAATAAAAAAGATTCCTATTGTTTATGCAAAAAGAAAACACTCTCAATCAAAAGCAAGGACACTGGATTCTTGCCAAGCTCGGTAAGCGTGTATTGCGCCCAGGAGGTAGAGAACTCACCGAAAAACTCATAGAAGGTATGAATATCACCTCTGAAGATAACATCGTAGAATTTGCCCCTGGGTTAGGTTTTACAGGCAATATTGCTTGTAGTTACCACCCTAAGAGTTATACAGGAGTTGATCTTAATGAAGAAGCTGCGGCTATTGCTCGTAAAAGAATCCATTATGACAAGGCTAAAATCATTATTGCCAATGCCGCTCAAAGCACTCTTCCTGACCATTATGCTAGTAAGGTATATGGTGAAGCAATGCTGACAATGCAACCTCTAGACCAAAAAAAAGCAATTATTACGGAAGCCTTTCGTATTCTTAAAAGTGGAGGTTACTATGGAATTCATGAACTAGGCATCAAGCCTGATAATGTCTCTGAAGAAGTCAAAGAGGATATTTTCAAGGAACTCAGTGCTACCATTCGTGTACATGCACGCCCTATGACCACTGCCGAATGGACAGAACTGCTAGAAGAACAAGGATTTAAAGTAATCAAAGTAGCTCATAATCCTATGTTATTACTCGAACGGAGGCGTATGATTGAGGACGAAGGATGGCTCCGTACTTTACTCATCACCTTTAATCTTCTTCGTTTCCCTGAATTAAGAAAGCGAGTAAAGAAAATGAAAGCTTGCTTCAGAAAGCACCAAGAAAGCCTAGATGCAGTAGCTATTATCGCTCAGAAACCATAAAATTTTTCCCATATATTCATTTATAAAAAAGCCGTTACATTTTTGAATTGTAACGGCTCAATCATCATAAATATATGCCTAGAAACTAATTTCGGAAGCAAGAATTACTGCATTACCTGCATTATCTTTAGGCTGGATAACATTTCCTTGAGCATCTTTCATAGTATAAGTGAGCACATAGCTTCCCTTTTTAGGATAAGTTACATTACCCCTATAGAAAGAATCTGAATAACGAAGCTCAGAGGTAGAGAGAACTGCTGTATTTCCTTTCTCTGTTATCTTCACCTCTATTGTGAAATCAGTAACTGATGGAAAACTGTTTTTATTCTCCATTTTCCATACTCCTAAAGCAAGCTGATTGTCTCCTGCTATAGGTTTTTCAGGAGCTACAATAGCATACAAATGCATCTGTCCATCTGGATTTGTATTAGAAGTTACTTTGAACCTTCCCACCTTTCCTAGAGCAGTATTGGTCTGTGCTTTCACCACAAAGTCTAAACGATCTATTGTCTTACTAACACCTGCTATTTTATAAGTAAGCTTAGCATACCAGCTTCCTGTAGCTCCTGTTGTCATTTGGAATAGAGCTTGGGATTTCCATTGGTCTCCTACTTTGGCTAGTGTGGTGTGAGGGCAGGAATGCCTATGATTTACTTCTTTGGTATATCCGCCATTGTTATCACTTTTGTACATTTCCATCTCTGGGAAGAAAGTAGCCTCTTCTATAGCTACTTGCTCTCCTGAGGATTTCACAGCGGTAAGTACCACCTCATTATACCCCATTACAAAAGATCCTGAAGCATTCTGTAAGCGGATGGTATATTCATCTACTTTTACTTCTGCTACTGTTTTTAAGAAAGATTCTGCAGGAGTATTATCCTCCTTAGAACAAGAAACTAAAGCCACTGTACTTAACAGTGCCACAGAAAAATAACTAAATGTTCTCATTTTTATTGTTTTATATAAATTAAGGGTTATATAGGCGCAAATATATGAATTTATGTAATACAAAAATATTTTAATAAGTATTGGATTATATGAATATTTATCGTATATTTGCGGGTTAATTCAGGAATATATCATTATATCGCATATGACTTCACAAGAAATAAGACAACTATTCTTAAAGTTTTTTGAGGAGAAAGGACATACTATTGTTCCTTCTGCTCCTATGGTGATTAAGAACGACCCCACCCTGATGTTTACCAATGCAGGGATGAACCAGTTCAAGGAATTTTTCTTAGGAAATGCTAAGCCTAAGCAAAAACGAGTAGTGGATACCCAAAAATGCCTTCGTGTATCGGGTAAGCATAACGATTTGGAGGAAGTAGGGCGTGACACCTACCACCATACTATGTTTGAGATGCTAGGCAACTGGTCTTTTGGGGATTATTTCAAGAAGGAGGCTATCAGTTGGGCTTGGGAACTACTCACTGAAGTATATAAAATTCCTAAGGAAAACTTATATGTAACTGTGTTTGAAGGAAGTCCTGAAGAAGGAGTCCCTTTTGACCAAGAGGCTTATGATATTTGGAAAGAGCGTATCGCCGAAGATCATATCCTCTTAGGAAACAAAAAGGACAATTTTTGGGAAATGGGCGATCAAGGTCCTTGTGGTCCTTGTTCTGAAATTCACGTAGATATTCGTTCTGCTGAAGAAAAAGCCAAGATAGCGGGTCGTGATTTAGTTAATAATGATCACCCACAGGTGATTGAGATTTGGAACAATGTCTTTATGGAGTTCAATCGTAAGGCCGATGGTTCCTTGGAGAAACTTCCTGCACAAAATGTGGATACCGGTATGGGCTTTGAGCGCCTTTGTATGGTACTGCAAGGCAAGCAGTCCAACTATGATACGGACGTTTTTACCCCCCTAATCCAAAAGGTGGAAGAGATTACTAAAACTCGCTACACCAATGGTATACAAGTAACCCCCGAACAAGAACAGATCAATGTGGCGATACGTGTAATTTCCGACCACATTAGGGCGGTCGCCTTTGCTATAGCTGATGGGCAATTGCCTTCCAATAATGGAGCAGGTTATGTAATTCGTCGTATCTTGCGCCGTGCCATTCGTTACGGATTTACTTTCTTAGGACAGAAAGAGCCATTCATCTATAAGTTGGTAGAAACTTTGGCTAAGCAAATGGGTGGTACTTTCCCTGAGCTAGAAAAAGAGTTTCTCTTGATTGTGAGTGTGATTAAGGAAGAAGAGGCTTCTTTCTTGCGTACCTTGGAACAAGGGCTACTTATGCTCGATGTGATGATACAGAATACTACCGATAAGCAACTCTCAGGTAGTAAAGCTTTTGAACTCTATGATACTTATGGTTTTCCTAAAGACCTTACAGCCCTTATCCTTTCAGAACGTGGGATGACCTTGGATGAAGCTTCTTTTGAGGAGCACCTCCAAAAGCAGAAAGAACGCTCCCGTGCCGCCGCTCAAGTGAAAGCAGGTGACTGGGTAGTACTTCGTGATGACGAAGAAGAAGAGTTTATCGGATATGACACCTTGGAAGCAGTGGTTCGCTTGGTCAAATACCGTAAAGTAGAGAGCCAAAAGGACGGCACCCTTTACCAATTGGTGTTCAATACCACTCCTTTCTATCCTGAAGGAGGAGGACAAGTAGGAGACCGAGGAACCCTACAGTCAGCCAATGGAGAAATCACTTATATTATAGATACGAAGAAGGAGAACAACCTTATTATCCACTTGGCGGAACACCTGCCTGAAAACCTTACCGATCCGTTCAAGGCGGAAGTGCACCTTGTAGGTCGTACTTTGGCTCAATCTAACCATAGTGCCACTCACTTGCTACATCAGGCTCTAAGAGAGGTATTGGGTACTCATGTGGAGCAAAAGGGTTCACATGTATCACCCGAGGCTTTGCGCTTTGACTTCTCTCACTTCGCTAAGCTTACTCAAGAAGAACTTACTGAGGTAGAACGAATAGTGAACAAACGTATCTATGAGAAAATTCCGCTTCAGGAACATCGCAATATTCCTATCCAACAAGCATTGGATGCAGGAGCTATGGCACTCTTTGGGGAAAAGTATGGTGATAAGGTACGTATGATACAGTTTGGTGAGAGTAGGGAACTATGTGGAGGTACTCACGTAAAGAATACAGGAGACATCTGGTTCTTCAAGATTGTTTCTGAAGGCGCAGTAGCTGCAGGAGTGCGCCGTATAGAAGCTATTACCAATGCGGGTGCCCTCAAGCACTTCTTGTTACAAGAGAAACTCTTGGAGGAGATTAAGTCTTCCCTTAAGAATCCTCAAGATCCTATCAAGTCCATCACTAACTTACAAGAGGAAAATGCACGCCTACATAAGGAGTTGGAACAACTCAAGAGAGAGCAGGCCAAACAGCTTAAGAGTGAACTCAAGGGCGAATTTGTTCCCGTTGGCGATGTACAGTGTCTTACTAAGCGCTTGGATTTGGATATGGCTACCCTCAAGGACTTAGCCTTTATGCTTGGTGAGGAGGTCAAAGATGCCTTTATCCTCTTTGGCTCTACACAAGAAGATGGTAAGGCGTTGCTCTTGTGCTATATCAACAAGGAATTAGCTAAGAACAAAGGCTTAGATGCGGGCAAAATCGTACGCGAGTTGGGTAAATATATCCAAGGTGGCGGTGGAGGTCAGCCTTTCTTTGCTACCGCTGGTGGTAAAAAACCAGAAGGTATTCAAGAAGCCCTTGATAAGGCAAAAGAATATCTACAAGCCTAATTACACCTCTTAATACTAGCAGGCAACACAGATAAATTTATGGTGTTGCCTGTTTATTTATATATTTTTTTAAGGTTCTCCATATTTCTTTTTCATACTTTAAAAAAAAATAGTATTTTTGTCGCTTAAAATAAGTATAAATAAAAATGACGCTTACGGTCAATGAAATGAAACGAGGAGTGAGATATCTTATCAAGGATATTCATACTGAGATGCTTCCTATCAAGCTCTTGGAGTTGGGGTGCTTACCAGGCAATGAAATAGAACTTATAGAAGTTGCTCCTCTGGGAGACCCCTTTTATCTGGTTATTAATGACACCCACTTAGCTATTCGTAAGGAAATGGCACAATATATTGAAGTAGAATTTACTAAAGAAAATTCAGATGAGTAAGAATGAAATAAAAGTAGCTCTCATTGGGAACCCTAATGTAGGTAAATCCTCTATTTTCAATATTCTTACAGGGATGAACCAACACGTAGGGAACTACCCTGGTGTTACTGTTGATAAGAAAGTCGGCTTCTGTAAGCTTTCTCAAATAATTAACGCTCGTATCTATGACCTGCCAGGAACTTATAGTACCAATCCTAACTCTATGGATGAGAAGGTGGCTGTAAGTTGCCTTTTGGATAAGGATGATATCGATTTCCCCGATGTAGTGGTAGTCGTTGCGGATGTAGAGAACCTTAAGCAAAATCTATATCTTTTTACTCAAATTAAGGATTTGGGTATACCTACAATTCTTGCTATCAATATGGCTGATAGGATGAAGCCTAGGGGCATCTCTATAGATATTCCTGCTTTGGAAGCCTCCCTTCATACACGTATCGCTCTTATCAGTACACGGCAGAAAACAGGCTTAGAACAGCTTAAAGAACTCATTATCAACTATAAAAAACTATCTCTAGAGCCTCTGATAGACCTTAGTCGTATTGACCCTAGCTATTTCCAATCTTTGAAGGAAAAATTTCCCAAAGAGGAACTTAGCAAGCTCTGGATGGTAATTTCTCAGAATTTTGAAGTCGTTGGTAGCCTACGTAAAGTAGAAATCCAAAAAGAAAACATCAAAACTGAGGCTGAAATTAAGCGAATGCAACAGCGAGAAACGATTCTCCGCTATCAGATTATCAATAATGCCTTAAAGAAT
The DNA here is from genome assembly GCF_963525585.1 of uncultured Capnocytophaga sp. NCBI lineage: Bacteria > Pseudomonadati > Bacteroidota > Flavobacteriia > Flavobacteriales > Flavobacteriaceae > Capnocytophaga > uncultured Capnocytophaga sp. The sequence goes on from NZ_CAURLX010000010.1 coordinate 12,094, forward strand.
AACTATAAGGTAAATTCAGTAGGTACACGAGCATTATTGGATAAGATACTTTTACATAAAGTGTGGGGATATCTTATCTTTATGGGAATATTATTGCTCATTTTCCAGATGATTTTCTATGTAAGTGAGTACCCCAAAGGCTGGATAGAAGCAGGGTTAGGTTGGATTGGGGAGAGCCTATCGGAAGCACTTCCTGAAGGCTCTTTAACCTCTCTTCTAGTAGATGGGGTAATCCCTGGACTTAGTGCAGTAGTATCTTTCGTACCTCAGATTGCCCTGCTTTTCTTTTTTATTTCCCTATTGGAGGAAAGTGGCTATATGAGTAGGGTAGTCTTCCTAATGGATAGAATTATGCGCCCTTTTGGACTTAATGGAAAAGGAACTATTCCTCTTATTTCAGGAGCTGCCTGTGCCATTCCTGCCATAATGGCAACTCGTACAATCGAAAGCTGGCGTGAACGCCTTATTGCCATTTTAGTTACTCCCTTTATTACCTGCTCGGCGAGGCTTCCTATTTACCTCATTATGATTAAGCTAGTGATCCCTGAGGGAAATTATTTTATTTTTGACAATCAAGCAGTTGCACTATTCGCACTCTATATATTAGGAGTATTTATGGCTATATTTTCTGCTTGGATTCTCAATAAATTCTTAGTTCTAAAGCATTCTTTCAAGTCTTACTTTATTGTAGAAATGCCTACCTACAAAGTACCTTTGGCACGAAATGTGTTACTGACTGTATATGAGAAATCAAAGGCTTTTGTAGTCAATGCAGGGAAGATTATCTTCTTTATAACCGTGCTTATTTGGTTCTTACAAACACACGGTATAGGAGAAAAATATAATAATGCAGAAGCTCATACAGAAGCATTAGCGATTAAGAATAGCTGGGGAGAAAGTGAAAAGGAAAAATACCTAATGAGTTATCGTACAGAAAATTCTCTCTTGGGGAATATGGGCAAATGGGTAGAACCTGTATTTCGTCCTTTAGGATATGACTGGAGGGTAAGTATTGCAGTATTAGGTTCTTTTGCTGCGCGAGAAACTTTTGTAAGTACTTTGGCAACTATCTATAGTTTAGGCGATGTAGATGTGGAGGAAGGAGAAGCTGAGCAACGCACTGTGATTACACGCCTCAAGGAGGAAATTCGTCCCGATGGCACCCCAATGTTCAACCTTGCAACAGGAGTTTCGATATTGCTTTTCTTTGCCTTGGCTATGCAATGTATTAGTACCTTTGCTATTGTTCGTAAGGAAACCAATAGCTGGAAGTGGGCAATTATTCAATGGCTCTTTATGACAGGTTTTGCCTATCTTTCTGCCTTTATGGCTTACCAGCTACTTAGCTAATTATATACTATTATATATTTAAGAAACTATTAATATTTATCATATGACTGGATTAATTATCGCCCTTGCTATCGTGGCAATTATTGTATTTTGGTATATCAGTGCCAACAACAAACTCGTGGCTCTTGCCAATAACCGAGAAAATGCCTTTGCAGATATTGATGTACAGCTCAAGCAACGCCACGACTTGATCCCTCAGCTAGTCGCTGCCGTAAAGGGATATATGAATCACGAATCAGAAGTGCTTACCAAAATCACCCAAGCACGTTCCCGCGCTCTTAGTGCAACAGGAGTAAATGACAAAATAGAGGCAGAAAAGGAGCTTTCCTCAGCAATGAGTGCCTTCAACGTACAAGTAGAGGCATATCCCGAACTCAAAGCCAATACCAACTTTATGCACCTACAACAGGAGATAGCTGATATTGAGAACAAATTGGCTTCTGTACGTCGTTATTTCAACTCCACCACTAAGGAGCTGAATACCGCTATACAGTCTATCCCTACCAATATTGTAGCAGGATTTAAGCATATGACACCCCAGCCATTCTTTGATTTAGGAACTGAACAACGTAAGCAGTTGGATAAAGCTCCTGAGATTTCTTTTTAAGAATGAATAAAATGTCTAAATATATAGCTCTTGTTCTCTTACAAACAGAAAACCTCCATACAGGAACAAAAACCTATGATGAAACAATTCTTTCTATAGAGGAAGCCTCCGAAGACTCTGCTAGAGAAATTGCTCAACAATATGGCAAATCCTGTGAGGGAACCTATAAGAATATCTATGGAGAAACGCTCCAAACCACTTTCTTACAAGTGGTGGAGGTTACCCATCAGCTTAGAGAGGATAATGAGAAAGTAACAGAGCTCTATTCTCGACATTTTACAGATTTGCAAGCCTATAGTAGGTTTGAAGTCTTATATAATAGAAATTCATTGGGATAATATGCAATACCTCGGGATACGACAACAAATTATAAGGAACAATACCAAGTCTATACTGTTTCTATTGGCTTTCCCCTTACTCATATTAGTAGGGGTATATGTGGTATTATATATACTCTCAGAACAAGAAATACAAACAACCAATGCCCAGTTCCTTTCTATCATTCCTATTGTTATCATAGGGGTAACTATATGGTTTTTTATTTCCTATTTTTTCCATACTCAGATGATTCAGATGGCTACCCAATCACAACCATTGGAAAGAAGAGAAAATATGCGGGTGTATAACCTGACCGAAAACCTGTGTATGTCTGTAGGAATGACAATGCCTAAGCTCTATATCATAGAAAGTGACGCCTTGAATGCTTTTGCCTCTGGAATTAATGAGAAGACTTTTGCCATTACACTCACACGAGGTATTATCAATACTCTTAATGATGAAGAATTAGAAGGAGTGATTGCACACGAGCTCACCCATATTCGCAATCGTGATGTCCGATTACTGATTGTAACTATTGTCTTTGTAGGAATTTTCGCCACTCTTGCTGATATTACCTTACGAATGTTGGTAAGAGGAGGATTTTCTTCAAGGAATCGTAAGAATGACAAAGGAGGAGGCGGAGCTGTACTTCTTATCATCCTGCTGGTGGTAGGGGCAATTTATTTACTTTCAATTCTTTTTAAGCTGGCACTTTCTCGCTCTCGTGAATATATGGCAGATGCAGGTGCCGTGGAGCTCACTCGAAATTCATTGGCTCTGGCAAGCGCTCTAAAGAAGATTTCAGGAGACTCTACCATCAAAGAAATCAAGAATGATGAAGTAAAAGAACTCTTTATTGACTATAAAGCAGAAGGATTTCTTGCTCTTTTCGCTACCCATCCTCCTATCAACAAACGTATCCAAGTATTAGAACAGTATTAGTATATGAATATTTCTATTGGCAAATATCTTCCTCATCGTCCTCCTATGCTAATGGTGGATACAATCACAGCTATAGATGATACAAGTGTTGTTACTGAATTTTTCATTAAGGAAAATGGTATTTTTCTTGAAAAAGGACACCTTACGGAAGCTGGCTTAATTGAAAATATGGCACAAACCTGTTCTGCTATTGTAGGGCAATTTTTCTTTGGAATCAATGATGTTTCTAAAAATGTTATAGGTTATATCAGTGCTATAAAAAGAGCTGATATATATGAATTACCCCTTGCATCACAAGCCATATGTACCCGTGCTAAGCTCTTATCAAGGTTTGATGACGAGCAGTATAGCCTCTGTGCAATGGAAGCTTCTGTATATTATCAGAATTCATTGTTAGCAGAAGCACAAATGAATTTGTTTATCAAAGAGATTATTCAATGAAAGAGAACGAAGTCCCTCACGATAAAGGTGCCTTAGGAGAACTCCAAGAAGTCTATTATGTAACTGATAATGAAGGAAATTATACCACTTCCCTTAGTGAAGGATGGGAAGTAAAGGATATTGCTATACAAGCCTCCATCAGCCTACTGGAAGAACAGCTTCTGGAAGCAAAAGAACTTATCCTAGCTGGAAAGCAAAGTCCCATCCCCTATTATATGCTACGTACTCGTATGGATTGGGCTACCTTAGCCAGCTATATGAACCGATGGCAATGGCTCATCAAAAGACACAAAAAACCACAAGTATTCAAAAAGTTATCTGAGAAAACACTTCAGAAATATGCTTCTCTTTTTGGAATCTCCATAGAAGAATTAAAAAATCCTTTCAAATGACAGAAAAAGCCATTCATATTTCTCATCTTTATAAGAAATATCGTTCTTCTGAGAACTTTGCTCTAAAAGATGTGTCTTTTTCCGTTCAGAAAGGAGAAATTTTTGGAATATTAGGCACCAATGGAGCAGGGAAAACGACTCTAATGTCTATTCTAATGGGTAGTATAAAGCCTACTTCTGGTGATTTTTCTATCTCTAATCTATCATTTCCTAGGCAATCCAAAGAGATTTTTCATAAGATAGGTGTCGTTCCCCAAGAATATGCCCTCTACCCTACCCTAACAGCAAGAGAGAATCTTTCTTACTTCGGAAGCCTATATGGGCTAAGAGGAAAAAATCTCCAACAAAAAATAACACATGCCCTTGATAGAGTTACTCTTCTAGAGGTTGCCGATAAGAAAATCAAACATTTTTCTGGAGGTATGAAGCGTAGAATCAATCTTATCGCAGGAATCCTCCATACCCCTGAAGTACTTTTCCTAGACGAACCCACTGTTGGAGTAGATGTTATGTCTAAAAACATCATTATAGAATACTTAAAGGAGCTGAACACACAAGGAATGTCGGTACTCTACACTTCTCACCATATGCAGGAAGCACAAGACTTTTGTGATAAAGTGGCTATTCTAAGCCAAGGTATAATTCTCTGTCAAGATACTCCTGAGGCTCTCATTAAGCAACACCAAGCCCAAAATCTAGAAGAAGTATTTATTCAGCTAACCACCCAACATTCCATACTATGAGTCGATTTCTAGCTTCTATTCGCAAAGAAATACTCCTTATAAGCCGAGACTGGGGAGGACTTCTGATTCTTTTTATAATGCCTTTGCTCTTGGTCATTACCGTTACTCTATTACAGGACAGTACTTTTCGTAACATTACCGAACAGAAAACGGCAATTATTTTGGTAGATAATGATCACGGAACGATAAGCCAACACATACGTAAGAGTATGGAAGAGAGCGGTTTTTTTACCATTTTCTCTGATGATGCCATCAGGAATCTTGATGAAAAAAAAGCAAAAAAAATAGTGCGAGAAGGAACATTCCCTATAGCAATTGTGCTCCCTGCTGACCTATCAGAAGACTTGGAGAGTGAAGTGAAGCAAAAGGTAGATAGAATACTGAGCGCTTTTATGGAGGATACTACTGATGAACAATCTATCAAACCCTTTGAAACCAAGGAAATACACCTCTACTTTGACCCTACCTTACCCCTTTCCTTCAAAGAAATGGTCAAGACTCATATTGACAAGATGATGTACCAAGTAGAGAACCAATTTATATACACAGCCTTTGAGAAGGAGTTAGGTGAAGGTAAGCAACTTCCTTTCCCTACAGAAGGAAGCCTTGTTACTTTTACTGAGATTAATCCTACATCTGTGGCACAGATTCCTAATTCGGTACAGCACAATGTACCCGCTTGGACTCTTTTTGCTATCTTTTTTATCACTATTCCTCTTTCGACCAACATTGTAAAGGAGAGAACTCAGGGTACTTATATCCGCCTTTCTACTTCTCCTTTATCCTATGGAGAGCTCCTGTTGGCTAAGGTATTCGTATTTCTGTGTATTAGCCTATTACAGTTCTTTATGATGCTCGCCATAGGAATGTATATATTTCCGTACTTAGGACTTCCTCCTCTTGAAATAGGAGAAAATATAAAAATTTTATCACTGATTGCTTTAGGAGCAGGATTAGCCGCTATAGGAATAGGAGTTCTCTTAGGGACACTCTGCCGAACTCAAGAGCAGTCAGCCCCCTTAGGAGCCACTCTCACAGTGATATTAGCTGCTATAGGAGGTATATGGATTCCTATCTTCGTAATGCCTCCCTTTATGCAAACCATTGCTAAACTTTCTCCTATGAATTGGGCTTTACAGGCTTTCTATGAGGTACTCCTGCGACAGGGCTCTTTCCTCTCTGTACTGCCAAAAATAGGCTATCTTGGTTTGTTTTTTATTTCTTGTATAATAATTTCTATCCTATATGGCAAAACAAAAAGAAATATATAAGCCCACTTCTCTAAAGGAAAGTATCCAAATTCGGGTACGATTCAGTGAGACAGATCCTCTGGGTATTGTATGGCACGGGAACTACATCAAGTATTTTGAGGAAGGAAGAGAAGCTTTTGGGAGAAAATATGGAATTTCCTACCTAGAAATGGAAAAAAATGGATTTGCAACCCCAATTATTAAAAGTCTCTGTGAACATAAGAAAATGGTACGTTATGGAGAGCTTATCGAAGTAGAAACACACTATATGGACACTCCTAGTGCCAAGTTAGTCTTCCAATATGTTATTTATAATGAACAGAGAGAAGTAGTTTGTACAGGAGAAACCATACAAGTATTCACTTCTTTGAAAGAAGGCACCCTTTGCTTATATAACCCTAATTTCTATGAACAATGGCGACAGAAGCACCTCTCATCCTCCTAGTAGATAGTGATTCACAATGGTTAGAAGCTACCTCAAATTATCTCTTTCGAGAAGGAATTGATTCCCTAACGGCAACTGAAGGCAAAAAAACCCTGAATATCCTAAAGAAAGTAACTCCTCATATGATTCTTATAAATATCTTTCTAGAAGATCCTGATGGTGTGGAGTTATGCCAACAGATTCGCACCTTAGGAACACCCTCTCTTATTGTTCTCCTAGCAGAGACACATCAGGAGTATGCTCTTCTGGCAGGCTTTGAGGCTGGTGCGGATGATTTTATCTATAAAGACACCAAAATCAAACTTTTATTATACAAGATAAAAGCCCTCCTTCGGCTAAGTTCCCGAGAGAGAGTTACGCCCCCCTCATCTGACAGTTTTTCTATCCGCCCCGATACATATAGTGTTATCCAAAAAGATAAGGAAATATTCCTTCCTAAGAAAGAATTTGAGCTACTTTCTCTTCTTGCCAGTAAGCCTAATACAATATTCACTCGGGAAGAAATTACTCAAGCAATATGGGATAAGGAGTTTTCCCATAGTCGTACTTTAGATGTTCATATTCGGAATATTAGATCGAAGATAGAGGGTATTAACCTCAAGACCATTAAAGGTGTGGGATATAAATTGACAAAAGAGTGAAAAGTGAAAAATCATTTTTCACTCTTTATTTTTCTTTATTATAAGGTGTTTACAATATCAATAATTTTGTTATAGGTAGTAACCATATTTCTATTGAGATAATCAGTAAGATTAGGGCCATCTATGTTGCCATATTCTCCATTGAAATTTTCCTTAATAAGATTCTCTATCTCGGTATGGGTAGGATATTTCTTGCGATATTGCTCAGCTATACGAACCATAATCTCTACTTCTGCATAGCAAACTCCATATTGGTGTAGGTTCTCATAAGTATTCTTTAGGTCTCTGATGCTGGCAGTATCTTTATTCTCCTTATAGTATTGTTTTGCAGCTCTGGAGATTCTTATTCCTTCGAGATATAAATTATTTTGGTCATTATAACGATATATATCAAGAGGGTATTTTTCTAAATTCTCTAATTTGAGCATTAGCTTTTCATAAGCCACAAGTCTTTCTTCTATCAGGCGCTTGTATTCTTCTCGATCGGTAATATCTGTCCTATAGTGAGGTAAGGGATTCTTATGAGGTAGCTTGAGGGTGCTGGCCAAGATATACACAGATACTTCAAAACTGCCTCGACTGCGGTTGTCCTGAGTGAAAATCTCTACCTTGGTAGTCCCTGCTTTTTTGGCTAAAAGGGTAATTTTGTTATCAGTTACATTGCCTTGTAGTTGAGCTATTTCCCCATTCACAATTTGTACTCTATCGGTAGTATTCCATACGCCACTGAAAGTAATTGTAGTGGTTTCTCCTTCTTTTACAACGGCTTTTTCAGGGGTGAAAGAGAGCAAAAGTTTAGGGCTTACAGTAAGCTCAAAACTTCCTCTTTCTTTGTTGTCAGCAGAGAGGATATGTACTTTGGTCGTTCCCACTTTTTTACCTAAGAGGGTAAGTTTGTTGTCCTGAACTGCACCCTGTAGAGCAGCAACTTCCTCATTGTCTATTTTTACCTTGTCAGTAGTGTTCCAAGTCCCTACTATGCTAACTGTAGTTGTTTTCTCCACTTCTACAGAGGGATTTTCAGGGGTAAACTTCAATGGGGAAGCTACAGGAGGATTACTGGGGTTAGAAGGATTGGTAGGATTAGAAGGATTTTTAGGATTAGGGGTTACTTCATCATCTTCTTTTTTACTACATCCTATGGCCAAAAGACCAATGGCTAATGCCATAAAAGAAATCTTAAAAAAACTTTTCATATTATAGGTATTTTATTTATAATTTTCACTTCCAAAGACTTGAGTCCAATATTTCCCTTTGCGTGCTACCCCCATTTCTTTCACGTTAGGATTCATTATATTGGCACAATGCCCTGGACTACTTATCCAGCCTTGTACAACAGTTTCTTCATCAGAATAACCCATCGCAACATTTTCTGCATAGGCTTGCCAACGGTAGCCTGCTTTAGAGAGTCGCTTACCTGGGTCTGCTCCATTCTTACTATAGTGGGTCAGTTGCTTACGCTGAGCCATCTCATTACTATGCGCTTGTGCTACAGAAGCAAGCTTATCACTCCATACTAAGGGAGAAACCTCTGGATAATACTTATCCCCACATTGGCATCCCTGAGTCCTTTGAGCATTAATCATTTCCAAAAGTAGTTCCTTGTCCAGAGGCTTAGTCTCTTGTGCTATTACTATAGAAGAGCTTAGCAAAAAGAAATATAAAAGCTTATGCAACATAGCTGTATCCCATTGAAAACTAATGAATTATTATTTATGAACAACTATTTACTATCAAAACCTTATGAGTATCTTTCTGATAAAGTAGGCTTACATCATTACTCTCTGCAAAGAAATCATCACCATAGATAGAACCTACAAATTCAAAGCTCTCAAAATGCATACTTTCTGGAAAAATATATTCTGCACTCATTTCTATATCCCCATAACTCCCTTGCATATCAATATTATCCAAAACTATTTCTTTACCTACCCGATAAGTAGTATGCACGCCTTCTTCTTTATACCTCTCCTTTGATAAGTGATACAATAAGAAAGTCTTCGCATAATAAGCAAAATTAAAGGAAAGAGCAAGGTGGGCTACTTGTGGCAGAAGAGCTTCTACATATAAGTCATAGGCCTTATCGTGAATAGAAGTTCTCAATAAGGGAGAATATTTTTCCTTATTCTTTACAAAATCTTCTTGTAGAATAAGGAAAACCTCTTGTATCACTTCATAACCCTTATACAAGCGAATATCTCCATTAAATACATATCGTCCATCCACTATATCAAACAAGGTATAAATATGTGAGTTCTGATCTGTTATATATTGCTCATCAAAAAAGAGTCCATTAGAAGATACAATATAAAGAGGACAAGGGTAGCGTTCATCTACCACCCTACATACAGGATAAAAAATCCCTTTGAGTGTATCCTCTGCAAACACTTCCTCATAAGAAGGGAAAAAAGTAAGTCTCATACCTTGTTCTTATCTTTTATTATTCCTCGCTTTTTACCTTTTCCCAAGTATCTTTTAAGCCAACGGTTTTATTAAATACAAGCTTCTGAGTAGTACTATCTGTATCCACACAGAAATAACCAAGTCGCTGGAACTGTACAGTGTATCCTGCTTGGACAGCCTGCAGACTAGGTTCTATATAGGCAGTAATTACTTTAAGAGAATTAGGATTGATGTAATTCAAAAAACTATCCTCTTGGCGGTCTGGCTCTGCTATAGTGAAAAGGCGGTCATAGAGACGTACCTCTGCAGGGACTGCGTGAGGAACAGACACCCAGTGAAGCGTACCTTTTACCTTACGAGTGCTCGCCTCACTACCACTACCACTGCGGCTTTCGGGGTCGTAAGTACAATGGATTTCGGTAATATTCCCTTGAGCATCTTTCACGACGCTTTCAGCTTTGATGATATAAGCATTTTTAAGGCGTACTTCACCTCCTAATTTCAATCGGAAATACTTTTTATCGGCTTCTTCGCGGAAGTCATCACGTTCGATATACAATTCACGACTAAAAGGCACTTTGCGGAAAGTCATAGGGGTTACCTCAGGATTGTTTTCGGCGTCAAGCCATTCTTCTTGCCCCTCAGGATAATTGGTAATCACCACCTTCACAGGGTCGAGGACTGCCATTACGCGGTTAGCTTTTTTATTGAGGTCTTCGCGCACGCAGAATTCCAATAACGATACATCTATGAGGTTTTCGCGTTTGGCAATACCAATGGTATCAGCGAATTTGCGAATGGCTTCGGGGGTATACCCACGGCGACGCAAACCTGAGATAGTAGGCATACGAGGGTCGTCCCAGCCAGCCACATAATTTTCGGTTACCAATTGTAAGAGTTTTCGCTTACTTACAATGGTGTGACTGAGGTTACGGCGGGCAAACTCACGTTGCTTAGGACGGGTACGAGTATTGTCGTATACTTGATCTAAAAACCAATCGTATAACTCTCTGTGTGGTAAGAATTCTAATGTACAAAGGGAGTGTGATATTTGTTCGAGGTAGTCGCTTTCGCCGTGAGCCCAGTCGTACATAGGGTAGATATGCCATTTGTCGCCTGTGCGGTGGTGTGAAGCGTTCATAATACGGTAGATGATAGGGTCGCGCATTAGCATATTAGGCGATGCCATATCTATTTTGGCGCGGAGTACATAGGTACCATTTCCGAACTCACCGTTTTTCATACGCTCAAAAAGAGCGAGGTTTTCCTCAGGAGAGGTATTGCGATAGGGACTCTCGGTTCCTGCTGTCGTAGGGGTACCTTTTTGAGCAGCAATTTCTTCGGAGGTTTGTTTATCAACATAAGCTTTTCCTTGTTTGATAAGCATTACCGCCCAGTCGTAAAGCTCTTGAAAATAGTCGGAAGCATAGCATTCTTTATCCCATTTGAATCCGAGCCACTCTACATCGCGACGAATTGCATCTACATATTCTTGTTCTTCTTTAGAAGGGTTGGTATCGTCAAAACGCAAATTTACAGGGGCGTTGTAGCGCAAGCCTAATCCAAAGTTGAGGCAGATAGAGCTCGCGTGACCGAGGTGCAAATAGCCATTTGGTTCTGGGGGGAAGCGAAAACGCAAAGCATTGGCGGGAAAGCCTGCTGCGAGGTCTTCCTCAATGATATTTTCTATAAAATTATTAGATCTTTCTTTAATTTCTTCAGACATATTTTTTAGGTATTAAATGTTAGATTTCTGTAAGGTATTTTTTCTTTCAAGAAAGTTTTGTTTTAGAATTGCAAAGATAGCTAAAAAAATCAATTTATCCTAAGAAATTCATTCTCTATTACTGCTTTTTCTTCTGATAGGAGTGTTCTCTTAGGTGAGGATCTCGTGTGCCGTGGTGATTAAAAGTATATTCCACCTCCCCTGTAGCATCGGAAATTACATAATAAAGATCCTATATCTCTCCAAAAAGCTCCTCTTCTGCTTCTACAATCCAAGCTTTATTTTCTGTTATATCAAAGTGTAGCTGAAGTTCAGTCTTATTGGTAATGGTATTCTTTAGCTTAGGATATTGTTCTTTGTAAGCTTGGACTATGAAAATAGCTTGCTTGGGAGTAAGCCGAGTGATTTCCAAGAGCATATCCTCTGAAATAGCCTCTAATGCTTTTTCTTTTTCAGGAAAGATAGAAATGAGGTTACATACCCAATAAGAGAAGTCACTATATAGTTTTTCATAGGCAGGAGCCATCTCATAAAAGCTACGTGTATGTGAGGCATCTATACGATCTAGCGCATCAAATAAAAGATAAGGATAGATAGAGAGTTCTTCAATAGGAAACCTCATTAGTTGCCTAAGATAGTGACTTTCATCTTCTAAAAAAAGCATTGTAGAATCCTTTTGCAAGGCATCTGCTAAAGCAGAAAAACTATCAAATATTTCCATTTCTACCAAGGGGACATTCCTCCAAATATATTGATAACGAAACTTAGGGTAAATCCCTCAAAGGTAGCTCCTTCCCTTAGTGGCAAGGAATAGCCTGCTTGTAGTTGATATTTGTTAAAGAAAGATATCCCTGCACGGGGCGTGATGGCGTGGGTATTTGCTGAAAGTCCTATTCCGAAAAGCATCATATAAAGCTCTGCCCCTATCTCAGGGACAAACTGCACCTTCCCCTTATGACTCCCTATATGAGTGCCTCCATAATATGAAAAACCTCCATAGAAAGGGTCACTATTCGAGGAAACACCTGCAAATCCATAATGATAAACCCTATCTGTAAAAGTATAAGCCGTACGAACTCCCAATTGTGCTTTGGTTAGGAAAGGAAAAAGAGTAAAGACAAATACAAAAAAGAGTTTTTTCATAAGTTTTATATTTTGGATTCTATAGAATTTCTAGAATTGGAAGTAGATAAAGGCTTGTGAAGAGCCTGAAGTATATGTCTGATAGCAGATTATCGTTACTCCTACCATTATAAGAATTTTGACCCATAGAGGGCTCTTATAATAAGCATTTTCTATCTTAAGCTTAAGTGATTCCGGTAACCAATGTACCAAATAGCCTACAAACATCACTACAAAGGCTTCCTTAAAGTACCATATTACTTCTCCACTCCCTGCCAAATCAAAATGGCTCCATACCTGTTCATACCACTGATTTATACGTTCCATATCCGCTCCTCTAAAGTACAAGCGTACGAAAACAATAAATATAAATGTAGAGAATACTTTCCAAAAATGTGCCAACCAGTGCGTAGAATGCTCATAAGGACTCACCTTTCGCCAGAGCTTATAGAAGACAATTCCCAAGCCATTAATCCCTCCCCAAAGGATATATTTCCAAGAGGCACCATGCCATAACCCTCCCAGAAGCATTGTAAGCATTAGGTTTATATTGGTAGTAATATATTGCTGAAATCGCTCATTTTTTAGAGCTAGAAGTGTTCCGCCTACCAAGAGTATTCCTGCGAAAAGGGAGAAATAAGGATTCCCTATCGCAATAAGTGCTACTATGATAAAAAGTAAAGAGATAATCACTGAACCCCACGAACCTGTTCGATTTCCCCCCAAAGGAATATACAGATAGTCCTTTAGCCAAGTGGAGAGAGAAATATGCCATCGCTTCCAGAAATCTCCCGTACTGGTTGCCTTATAAGGTGCATTAAAGTTCTTTGGAAGCTCAAATCCTAAAAGAAGAGCTAGCCCTATAGCAATATCTGTATAACCAGCGAAGTCCCCATATACCTGCAAAGAATATCCTACCAACGCCATCAGATTGGTGAATCCAGAATACATAGTAGGCATATCAAAAACAGCATCCAGAAACTGAACTGCTATATAATTGGCAAAGAGCATTTTTTTTATCAATCCCTTGAAAATAAAAAATGTAGCCTTATTAAAATCGGCAAGACCTATTTTCGTAGGCTTTAGTATTTGAGGAACAAACTCTTCTGCTCTTACGATAGGTCCCGCCACCAATTGCGGAAAGAATGTTACATATAACCCAAAATCCAAGATGGATGCAAGTGATTTGAGCTTTCCTCTGTAAATATCTACTGTATAACTAATTGTTTGAAAAGTATAGAAAGAAATTCCTACAGGAAGAATAATTTCATCTACTGAAAAAGCCCCCTGTGAGCGGAAACCATTTCCCCAATAAGCTAAGTAATTAAATACCTTATGTTCCGTATGGAATAGTATATTATAGGCGTCTGTAAAGAAATAGGCATATTTGAAATAGCTAAGCACTAGCAAGTTCAGAAATACACTAGCTATGACATATCCCTTACGCCATTGTGGATGAGAGCTTCTATCTATCTGCCTTCCAAAATAGAAATCTGTAATAGTACTGAAAATCAATAGAAGTACAAAAAGCCCACTAGTTTTATAATAAAAGAAGCAACTTACTAGAAACAAGAAAAGATTTCTTGCAAATATTCGCTTGTAGATAAGTGCGAAAATAGCATATACAATGACAAAAAATACCCAAAAACTCATCTGGGTAAAATCCAGTGGGTGCTTCTTGGAAAATTCAAATATATCATATATCCAATCCATCGGGTATTGCTTATCCTAATTTGTTGCTCTTCATTCTAGAGACCTATTATAATCCCTACAGAGGGAGCAAAACCTGAAGAGAAGATACTTTTGTCCTTTTTATATAACACATTATAGGTAAATCCTAATTGAGCATAGGTATTCCCTCCCAAAGGTTGTAGATATCCAGCTCCCAAGTAAAGAGCAGATTCCTCTAAGGGATAGGAACGGCTATTTCCACTGAATTTCTGAGAAATAAAATAGTGTTGATAGGAAACCTGTCCGTAGGCACTCCTAAGAAAATAATAGTTCAAAGAGGGACCTAAGCCTAAAGACTGATATTGTACATTTTTTCCTCCTTGATAATTATAATTAACCTTAAAAGCAAGCTCTAGAGATTCTGTGAGCTTATACCCCACACGAGGAGCTACAGAGATTCCCCAGAGACTTCCTCCTACGGAGAAGCCTACATTTCCTCCTAAAGTCCAGTTCTCAAAAGGATTTGTATTATTACGATTTTTAGGCAAAAGAATGTTTCCATCATCCTCTTGTGCAGAGATAATTAACGGAATACAGAGAGCTATCAGGTAAAAGAACTTTCTCATAGAAATTACATCTCCATAGGAATAAGTGCGTTTCCTTTTATCTCAAATAGCTTATCAGAAATAGGAATTTTGCTTTCTACATAAGCCTGTGCTACTCTATGGCGAATCCAATTCATATCATTAGGATTTGCGCTTCCTGTGATAAGTAACACATTATTAGAAGGAACGCCTATAATAATGGTTCCTTCTACAGGAATATTATCTTTTGACCACAGTTCGGATACCACTAAGAAGCTAGCCTCAAAGCGTCCGTCTGCAACGATTGTATATCGGCTTCCTTCTTCATCCACTCCTACTTCTATCTGATCAATAAGATTTTGTACAGCCAATGATTTGAGTGCCAGCCTATCCAGCATCAAGCCTTTTAAATCACCTTGTGTAAGGCTGATTCCTTCATTGCGAACCAGATAGATAACTCCCAATTCACTGTTAATATTTTCATAAAGCAAGTCAGGTATTTCCTCTTTGAGCTCTTCTATAAAAGTAGCCTTACGCACAAGAGGGAATATCTCTTCTTTCCTAATGACAAGTCCTCCTGAAGTTACCTGATGATCATCAGAATGAGTTACAGGCTCTACCTTAGGAGCTTCTTTCTCAGAAACTGGCTGTGCTTTTTGAGCAGGTTGTTCCTTAACAGGCGTTTCTTGAGGAGCAACAGGTGCTTCTTTTGCTTTTGGTGCTTCTTTAGGAGGCTCCGGAACAAATTCTTTCACATCTGGGAACACAGGCTCTTTGTGCTCTTCCTTAGGAGCAGGAGTTTCTACTTTAGGCTCTTCCTTCGGAGCAGTTACTTTTTCTTCTTTAGCAGGTGCAACCGGTTCTTTTTTAGCTTCTTTTGGCGCCTCTGGCTTAGGCTCTTCTTTTGGAGGAGCCGCTACGATTACTGGCTCTTCTTTTGCCTTTGAAGCTTCCTTAGGAGGTTCTGGAACAACTACTTTCGGAGCTTCCTTCGGTTTCTCTGGTGCAGGAGGCGTTTGTGGCTTAGGTTGCGCTTTAGGTTTTTCCTTAGGTATAGTCTCTAGGATAGAAGTAGCATATTTCTCAATAATTTCACTGAGATAAAAATCACTCCTATGCATATATTCTGCATAAGCATTATCCAGAAAGCTGGTAATAAGCTGTCCTGGTTCGCTCTTAAGCATCCATTCTATTTCGAGCCCTTTGGTGCTTCTTACCTGCACATTAGGGTTCTTAGTAATCAACCTCTCAGCGAAAAGGCGGGTGAAATCAGCCACATATTGTATGCTCATTCCTATTTTATCCACTAGCTCCCTTACCTCAAGGCTATATACATCTTTATGACGAAGAATAATCTCAGAGATGATTGCCTTATCCTCTAGTTTCTTAGCACAAGTAAAATGATACTCTACTTCATCATAAGTCTGGAAAGTTTTACTGATATATCGTTCATTAGCAACCGTTTCATCAAGTGCTGTAAAACCTTCTCTTTCATACTCTTTAAAGAAATCTCCCTTGAGATTCTCAAAAAACCTCTTGGTGATTTCACCTTTAAGGGGTTCTTCTGAACTCATCACTGTAAGATTTGCCTTATCATCTGCTGACCTAGCCAAAAACCGGTCATTATTAGTCACTTCCCAATCGGTAGGAATGAGAATAGTAGAAATTGAATCTAGCCAATATCTCTTATAAGTGATTGATTTTAAATCAGTTTCCTCAGATTTTTTCTTTTTAAATAAATCTAATAACCCCATTTTTACAACTGTTTTTTCCAAAGGCAAATATATAAACTTCTTTTGTAATAGTAAAACATTGAAGCAGAAAAAATTATTATTTAAGTATTTTTTATATTTATTCTAAAATATAACATTTGATTAACTGATTCTTCTTCAGTTTTTTCGTAATTTTGGCAACTAAAAATATATAAATACAAACCGATGAAAAAAATTATTTTTTCCTTTGTAACCTCGGTCCTACTCTTATTACCTAATATGGTAAAAGCAGATGAAGGAATGTGGTTCTTAATGTTCATCAAGCGATTGAATGAACGTAATATGCAGAAAATGGGCTTACAGCTTACTGCTGAGGAAATCTACAGCATTAACAACAACAGCCTAAAAAATGCCATTGTACAATTCAATGGAGGTTGTACAGCAAGTATTGTTTCGCCCGACGGGCTTGTTTTCACCAACCATCACTGTGGTTATGGAGCAATTGCAGGACTATCCACTCCTGAGCACAACTACCTAAAAGATGGGTATTGGGCAAAGACAAGAGCAGAGGAACTCTCCCCTAAGAGCCTCTATGTACGGTTCTTTGTTCGTATGGATAATGTTACTGATCGTATGCTCTCAGTGGTTAATCCTCAGATGACTGAGAAAGAACGTGAAGCTGCCCTTAACAGAGAAATGGAAAAGATCCAAAAGGAAAATAGTGAAGGAGGAAAATATGTAGTTTCTGTACGTCCTTTCTTCCAAGGAAATGAGTATTACTATTTTGTTTATCAAGACTTCAAGGATGTTCGTTTCGTAGGGACCCCACCTGAAAATGTAGGAAAATTCGGAGGAGATACTGACAACTGGGAATGGCCTCGCCATACTGGAGACTTTTCTGTATTCCGTGTATATACTGACCCTAACGGAAACCCTGCTGAATATTCTCCCAACAACATTCCTTTAAAAGCCAAAAAATTCCTAAATGTAAGCCTTAAAGGAGTTCAAGAGAAAGACTTCGCTATGATTCTAGGATACCCTGGTCGTACCAACCGTTGGGTACCTTCCTACTGGGTAGATCAGCAAGTGAAATATGCTTATCCTGCTTGGGTAGAAGCCTCAAAAACAGCTATGGATGCTATGAAAAGACATATGGACAAAGACAAAGGTGTTCGCCTAAAATATGCTTCTCGTTATGCAAGTACCGCCAACTATTGGAAGAACAGACAAGGAATGATCAACGCCCTTACAGCTCATAAAACCGCTGACCAGAAAAGAGATGCCGAAAAGAAATTTGCTAAATGGGCAAGCAAAGATGCTAATAAAGCAGAATTTGGTAATGTATTGAGTGATATGGAAAATTACTTTGCAAAGACCAACCAAGAGTCTGCCAATCACAATTACCTATCCATATTCTTCAGAGCTAGTAGAATTACTCCTCTTGTTGTAGGTTTCACAAAACAGCTAGAACAATACCTATCCTCTTCATCTGATCAGGAAAAAGAACAAATCAAAAACCGCTTAGAGAAGAACCTCTACGCTTACTATGATGAATCCTATTATCCTGCTGAAGTAGATCTTTTTGCTGATAACCTCAAGCTCTATGCTGAGAAATCTTCTTCTATTCCTAGCGAGCTTAGCCAAGTTAAGCAACAATACAATGGAGATTTCAAGAGATATGCCAACGATGTCTTCTCTAGAAGTATCTTCACTAGTAAGATAAACTTTGACCAATTTATGAAGCAACCTTCTGCTGAGGTATTACACAATGATCCTCTTGCCAAGATTGCAACTGCATTGCTAACAAAATATTACCAGAAAACTCCAGAAGAAGAAAAGCTTGCTGATACTTACGCAAAAGCTTTCCGCAAATACGTGAAAGGAATGCGTGATTCCAAAATTAGCACCACTCTATATCCTGACGCCAACTCTACTCTACGCTTAACATATGGTACTGTAAAAGCTCTGCCTGCCGATAAAAGAAATGCAGACGTTAAAGAGAACTATTACACTACCTTTAAGACAATGCTTGACAAATACAAACCTGGTGACCCTGAATTTGATATGCCAGCAAGATTCGTAGACTTATATAACAAGAAAGAATTCGGTCGTTATCTAGATAAAGATGGCACTATGCACGTGAATTTCCTTACCAACAATGATATTACAGGAGGAAACTCAGGATCCCCTGTAATGAATGGAAATGGAGAGCTTATTGGTCTTGCTTTTGATGGTAATATTGAGGCTATGGCAGGAGACGTTATCTTTGATAAGAAGCTCCAACGTACCATCGTTGTCGATATCCGTTATATGCTTTGGGTAATTGATGTTTATTCTGGAGCAAAACATATTGTAGATGAGTTAAATATCATTCAATAATTATTCTCTTACAAGGTCGTTAGGATAAGTGCCTAACGACCTTATTTTATCCTTACAAAAAATATGCATTTCCTTTCAGCTGATCTAGAAGCCTATGCTGAGCAAAATAGTGAAAAAGAGCCTTCTTTACTAGCAGCTTTAGCAAGAGAAACTCACCTAAAAGTATTACAACCTAGAATGCTTAGTGGTCACCTACAAGGACGATTTCTAAGCCTACTCTCTAAGCTTATTTGCCCTAAGTATATTGTTGAAATAGGTACCTTTACTGGCTATGCTACGCTCTGCCTTGCGGAAGGCCTTTCTCAGGAAGGCTTTATTCATACTATCGAGGTAAATGAAGAATTAGAAGAAATTCAGAATAAATATTTTGAACAAAGTTCCTACCGAAGCCAAATTATACAGCATTTTGCCCCTGCTCTCTCTGTGATTCCAACACTTCCTGATGGAATAGACCTAGTTTTTATCGATGCCGACAAGAAAAACTATCCCAATTACTTGGAAGCTATCCTTCCTAAGATGCGTAAAGGAGGAATTATCCTATCAGACAATGTATTATGGAGTGGGAAAGTAGTGGAAAATGTGAAGGACAATGATAAGCATACGCAAGTTCTTATCTCTTATAATCAACAACTTGCTAATGACTCTCGCTTGGAAACTATCCTTCTTCCTATCCGTGATGGCCTTTCTATAGCTCGTGTAAGGTAATTTTAATCTCTGACCCCAATGAAAATAGCCCTTTATTCACAAAAATACAAAGCTGAATACGCTCCCTTACTAACAAGTATCTTTGAGGAACTTATAGCTTATCAGGATAATATCGTTATTGAAGCTGATTTATTACGCCGTTATTCAGAACATAATCCTTTCTCCTACACTGTAGATACCTTTCATAATGTAGAAGACCTTCCCTCCAATACCGACCTTATGCTCACCATTGGAGGAGATGGAACTATTCTATGGGCTATGACACTGATACAGCACCTCCAAATTCCTATTTTAGGAATCAATACAGGACGATTAGGCTTCTTAGCTACCATTTCTCAAAGTGAGATAGGTGAAATGTTCTCCAAAATTCACAATGGACAATATCACACCGATGAACGTAGTGTATTACAAATTAATGACTCTGAAGGAAACCCTATTGCTCCTTTGAACTTTGCCTTGAATGAAGTAACTGTTATCCGCCAAAACTCTACAGCAATGATCACTGTAGAAGCCTATCTTAATGGGAAATACCTTACTTCTTACTGGGCTGATGGGCTTATCATCACTACTCCCACAGGCTCTACAGGGTATTCCCTTAGTTGTGGAGGACCTGTAATAATGCCCCATTCTAAAACTTTGGCACTGACTCCTATTGCTCCTCATAACCTAAATGCTCGCCCATTAATTATTCCTGACAACACCGAGATTACCCTACACGTTTCCAATAGAGAAGGTTGTTATCTGGCTACTTATGATGCTCGAGCTACCATACTTCCTTGCGCCTCTCCTGTTAGGATAAGTCTGGCTCCTTTTTGCCTAAAAACTATTGAACTAGAAGGAAATGATTTTTTCAAAACCCTCCGTAATAAGCTACTCTGGGGAGAGGACAAAAGAAATTAGCCCCTTAAGGCTGCAATATCTCTATTTCTTCCTCTTGTAAAAGAGGTTCACCTCGCATCCTTAAGAAAATCTGAGCTACAGTAAGTGTGTCTCTTTGGCAATAGGTAGCTATTCGTGCAATATCTTTCTCCTGATAATATGTATGCATTACTTGAGAGCCATCTAAATCCTCTTTAGGAGAAGGAATTCCCAATATATAGGCGAGCAAATTCAGCGAAGTATAATGCTTATAATCTCCAAATTTCCACAAATCCAACGTATCTAAGAACGACATCTCCCAAGGTTTTTTTCCAAAAAATTGTAGAATATTAGGAATAGGAAGCTGATGAATCAGCATCCTACGAGCAATATAAGGAAAATCAAATTCTTTTCCATTATGAGCTGCTAAGAAATGTTCTTTTCCACTAAAAAATCGCTCAATTAAGTATGAAAATTGCTCCAAGATATCTTTTTCTTCTCCTACAAAAGAACGCATTCTAAATTGCCTTTTCCCACCTTTAAGAAAAAAATATCCTACTGAAATACATACAATTTTCCCAAATTCTGCCCAGATTCCTGCTTTTTCATAATATACATCAGGGGTTACTTCTTGCCTGATATAGCGTGTTTTTTCCTCCCATAGGGATTGTTCATATGGAGAAAGTCCCTCATAATTAGGCATTAGAGGGACTGTTTCAATATCCAAGAATAAAATATGGGAAAGGGTAAGTGCTGAAAGTGATGCCATCCTATTACTCATTCATTCCCAATCCATTATCAATAGCATATGCCATAGTTTCAATAATGGTTGCGTGCTTTTTCACAAAATTATTTTCCTCATCCCATACATATCCTGCAAGTACAGAACAGATTTTTCTTTTTACCTCCTCATTACCTGGTTGGTGGAAGAAGAGCGTCTGTAAGTTCCCCGTATACCATTCACGGACATAAGAGGTAAAAACATCTATTCCTCGCTTCATATATTGTGTATATTGCTTTTCCCAATCCACTTTCTCTCCAGAAAGTTGTTTCTTGACGAGCTTAGCTGCCAACATTCCTGATTCAGTAGCAAAAGCAACACCTGAAGAGAACACAGGATCCAAGAATTCCGTACTATTCCCTGTAAGAACATAGCCTTCTCCGTAAAGTTGCTTTACGGCACAGGAATAACTCTGTATTTTTACCGGAGTGAAGAGAAAATCAGCTTTTTCAAAACGATTTCTATAAAAATCAGAAGTATTTATTGCCTTACGGAGAGCTTCTGAAGTATCTCCTGAGGCAGAAAGTGCATTAATATAGTCCGTAGGACCCACCACTCCTACACTCGTATTCCCGTTAGAGAAAGGAATTACCCACAACCAGACTTCCCTCTCTAGAATATCAAAGGAAATCAAGGTACCTTCTTCACCTTCAGGACGTATTTTATCTTCCTTAATATGTGTGAAAATAGAAGAATGATCATCCAGCTTAGAAGGCGTATTAAGGTCTAGCAAGCGAGGCAACACCCGTCCATAGCCACTGGCATCAATGACGAATTTAGAGTAAATCTGATAAGTTTCTCCACTGGCATCTTTCACTGTAGTAAGCTGATGATCTGGAAAGAATTCTACATTGGTTACCTCTGTTTCAAAGCTCAAAGGCACTCCCATACGCACCACTTCCTTAGCCAAGACATTGTCAAAGTCTGCTCGAGGCACTTGCCAAGTCCAATCCCATCCCTTAGAATACTTCTGACTGAAATCAAACTGGCATACTTGTTCTCCTCTAATGAATCGAGCCCCCCATTTTACTTCGAAATTCATCGCTTTAAGGGCAGGCAGAAAGCCCGCCTCATCCAGATGATCCATTACTCTAGGAATAAGGCTTTCTCCCACTACCAAGCGTGGAAACCGTGTTTTTTCAACCATTCTTACCTTTATTCCCTGCTGTTGCAAATAAGCTGCTGATACGCATCCTGAAGGACCTGCTCCTATGATAAGTACCTCTGTTTGTTCTTGTTTCATATAATTTTTAGATGATTTGTTTTGGAGACAAATATACAAATTTTTATGCATTATTTCTCAAAAAGAGAAGTATATTTTCTGTACATATATAAACAACAGACAAACCCTACTGAAGCCATCATTGCTCCTACCAGAGCTGGATAATTAGTTGTATATCCCCACACCAAGGGTTTCCCTCCTAAATAAGCGCCCAAGGTATTTGCTAGATTAAAGGCAGCTTGCATAAAAGCCGCTCCCATCATCTGTGCGTGAGGAGCTGCTCGGAACATAATGATATTCAGGGGAGCTCCTAATGACATTGCCATTATTCCACAAATGAACGTTAGCCCCCAAGCCATTGGTTGGCTATCCGAAAGAAAGAACACCAAGAGCAATACACTAATCATAGAAATAAAAAGGATAAAACTTGCATATATAGGTTTGAGCTTATCCGTAAGAAAACCTCCAAAGAAATTTCCTATAACCATTCCTATCCCTGCCACAACCATCACTGTGGGCATTTGTGACTTGGAGAGATGTGCGTGGTCTATCATTAAAGGTTCTATGTAACTAAGCCAAGAGAATAACCCTCCACACCCTAATGCCGTAATAAGCAAAGTCAAAAGTGTAGGAGGTGAAAGGAATACATTTATCTCCTCCTTGAGAGTAAGACTTCGTTCTTGTTCTACTTTGGGAAGAAAAAGGAAAATAAAGAATGCTGTGATAAGCCCCAAAGTAGCTATCAGCCCCATCACGGGTCTCCAGCCAATCTGGTCTCCTAAATGTGTAAAATAAGGAATAATCAGCAAGTTGGCAATGGTAAGCCCCCCAAACATAATGGAAATAGCCATTGCTTCCTTATTCTTAGGTGCTAACTGCTTAGAAACAATTGTTCCCACTCCAAAGAATGCTCCGTGAGGAAGTCCTGAAAAAAAGCGAGTAGGCAAAAGTAGTTCATAGGAAGGCATCAGAGCAAATAATCCATTGAATAATGCAAAAAGTAACATTAAGGTGATTAACACCTTTTGTGGCTGAAAACGTGCGCTGAGTCCTATTAAGGTAGGAGCTCCTACTACAACACCTATAGCATAGGCTGCTATAAAGTGCCCTACTTGGCTATCTGAGAGTTGCAAGCTCTGCCCCATAGTTCGCATAAGTCCCATTGGGATAAACTCCGTACTCCCTAGAGCTATCCCTCCTATTGCTAATGGAAATAGTTGTTTTATTAGTTTCATTCTCAAAATTGTTTTAAAAAGGGTGCAAAAATACAATTTTTCTAAAAAATAGCAACCATCTAAATAAAAAGAGGTATCCAAAATATGGATACCCCTCACAAATCTATGTTTAACACTTAAAAACTAACACACATTTTCTTTAAAATTCTCCTGAATAGTAGAGAGCTTACTAGATATGCTTGCATTGTATTGCAGGTCATCTACTCGTAAGATAAAGCCTCCTATAATCTCCTTATCTATCTTGCTCTCAAGAATAACATTACTTTTGCCGCTAAGCTGTTTTGCTTTAGCTATAAACTGATCTTTGATATGCTGAGACACTTCTACCGCTGTCGTTAGATAGATTGTTATCTTCTGCCTATAATGATTATATTGTTCTATAAATTCTCTTCCAATAGGATAAATATCCGAAACTCGTTTATTCTCAAATAGAATATTAAAAAATATATTCATTATAGAGGATCTCTGGGAGAAAATCTCTTGCAAAATATTCTTCTTTACTTCTGCTTTCACTATAGGAGAACGTAGGAGAGCTCGTAATTCAGGATTCTCGTGAATTACCTCCACCAAAGAAGATACCTCTTGGAAAAGTTCTTCCTCCTGCTTCTTTTCTATGGCAAAATCCAACAGAGCTTTAGCATATCTTTTGGCAACTTTTGTAGAGTTTATCATCTTTATTTCAGGTTAATTTCGTTCAATAGGCTCTCAACTAATTTTTCTTGCTTAAGTTCTCCTGCTAATTCCTTAGTGAGCACTTTACGAGCAATTTCTATAGAAAGGGTCGCTACCTGTCCTTTCAGTTCTGCAATAGCTACTTTTTTCTCATTCTCTATAGAATTTTTAGCCTGCTCTATAAGTTTTGCTCCCTCACGCTGAGCCTCTTCCTTAGCTTGAGAGATAATACGCTCCTTAGCCTCACGTGCTTCTTTAAGCATTTCATCACGCTCAATACGTGCTTGCGCTAATAATTTTTCATTATCTGCCTTAAGGTTTGCCATTTCTTTTTTAGCATCATCTGCAGCAGCCAAGGCATCGTTGATAGAGTTCTCTCTATCTTTTAAGGCTTTCAAGATAGGCTTCCAAGCATATGCTCTGAGCAATAGCAATAAACAAACAAAAACAATTAACGTCCAAAAACTAAGACTTTCAATATGTACAAAATTCATCTATATTATATTTTAATTCTCTTTTGTGTTCTTTAATTTAGATAAATTCGTTCTGCAACCAACCGTTACAGAACGAATTATAAGGTTGATTATCCTTTCATAAAAGCAACAACTACAGCGAAGAGGGCAACCCCTTCAATAAGTGCAGCTGCGATAATCATAGCTCCTTGAATTTTAGAAGCTGCTTCTGGCTGACGTGCGATAGCTTCCATTGCGGAAGAACCAATCTTACCAATACCAAAACCTGCGGCAAGTGCTGCGATGGCAGCTCCAATTCCTGCTAATGCTAATGTCATAATTTAAAAATATTTAAGTTTAATATAATACTAATTTGATATTCCTAATGGTGCTCTTCTGCTACGGCTCCTCCTATGAATAAGGCTGAAAGTAGAGTGAAAACATAAGCCTGAATAAAAGCCACCAATAACTCCAATATACTTATAAATAGAGAGAATCCTACAGAAACTGGAGAAACAAAAATTGTTTTAAGAGTAAAGATAAGCCCTATCAAGCTCAGAATGATTACGTGACCTGCTGTAATATTGGCAAACAAACGTATCATCAAAGAGAAAGGCTTAGTAAGCATTCCAATAATCTCCACAGGTATCATAATAGGTGCTAACCACTTAGGCACCCCTGGTGTTGCAAAAATATGTTGCCAGTAGTTTCTGTTCCCGCTGAAAGTAGTAATAAGGAAAGTGATAACAGCAAGCGTTCCTGTAAAAACAATATCATTGGTAAGAGTTCCTGAAATGATAGGCACCAACCCTAATAAGTTCCCTATCAAAATAAGAAAAAATACAGTAAGAAGATAAGGCATATAGCGTTCGTACTTATGATTTCCTATATTAGGAACAGCAATATCATCACGAACGAAAACGACCAAAGTCTCTAAGAGATTCGCAAAGCCCTTAGGAGCTTTAGGGTTTTTCTTATAAGAACGTGCCACAGCTGTAAAAGCTAAGAACATAATCAGTGCTATTAGGAAGAGTAACACCACATTCTTAGTAATAGAGAAGTCCAACGGACGAGGATTTTCAAGTTTATGATCATTATTGTAGGAAAGTGTCCCATTGGCATCTGTGTAGTGAATCTGTCCGTGAACTCTAACAAAGTAAAGTCCTTTTTTCTCTACAATAACCTCACCTTTGTCATCGTGATGGAACTCACTAGAGAGAAAAGTAACCAACCCATTTTCTGTCCAAAGAATAATGGGAAGTGGTAACGTTACAGGAGTACCTTGCCAATCTAACAAATGATATTCGTGTGAATCGCTTATGTGGTGCATAATCACATCGGTAAAACTCTCTTCTTCTTGAGGATTTTGAGTCTGTTCTGGAGACGCGAATACGCCAAGAGGAAAAGCTAAAATACTCAAAAACAAGTATTTACTAATGATTTTTCGTATCATTCTTTTAGTAATTATAGTTTATATAGCGTTTGTCTTTATTTGCAGGGACAAAGGTACATTTTTATTTTCATTTTTACGTATATTTTGGTCTTTTTTAAGAAAATATATTTTCAACAACCTATGTTATTTATAATCAATATACTTTTAACTAAAATCTTTCACATCCTATGTAACTATAAGTCAAAGACTGCCCTTTGGGGACAGCCTCTGAGTTATTTCAAAGTAATTATTCTCTAGAACACACCTAAGTAAAGAGCTCCTCCTGCTACTTCTAGCTCAGCTCCCTTAACAAAGCCATTAGCTTCTGCCTTGGTAGGATCAAAGATATATACATTTCCATTAGCATCTATAGGACAGAGAGGCATATAGAGCTTTCCGTTATACACTTTCGCTGTCTGGTAGAAGTTTAGCCATAATTTTTCAGGAACATTCATCTTAATAGCTGTTTTGTTATTAAGATCTACCCTTGCTACGCTCCAAGCCCCATTCTCATATCCTCGTGCTGTTGCGGAAGGTGCATAGTTGATATAACCTATTCCATTTCCTACATAGAAGAACCCTGAAATATTGATATCTTCAGTGAGTCCAAGTGCCGTTTTTACATCAAAATCATATGAAGTATCATAGGCTCCTGATGTTATTTTCACTATTTTTCCTGTATTTACTGGAATTACGTGATAAACACTATTTCCATCATTCACATAAGAGAGTCCATAATATGAAGAAGGGCTCGCTGTAGCTCCATTTACTGTTGTATTCTTGATAGGAGTAAGGTTATCCAAGGAAGGATAATCAAGCACTAACGTAGTTGCATTATAAGTATAATTTTTCTCATTCTTGCCTGTGGTTGTATTATATTTCGCCCTTGTTGTTCCGAAATAAACCTTTCCATTAGCCACTATGGGGTGACCAAGACCATTTATATAAGAGATTTTTCCAGTTTCCTCAGCTTGAGTTTCTAGAGTATATCTCTTTGTTTCCCGCACATTAGCAGTGAAAGATTCTAAATCAATACTCCCTACAATAAGAGTAACTTCTGTCCTCTGGTAAGTTCCCTGATCATTCTTTATATGATTGGTAAATACTCCAAAGATAAGAGCTGTACGGTTATCCATCACCTTCCAAGTTCCTCCTGCATTCCCTAGAATAGGTTCTACACTGATTTCGGCTACTTTCTTATAGAAATCAGTTCCTCCTGTTACTTCATACTTGGTTATTTTTTTTGTTCCTGCATCATATACAAAAACTTTCTTTCCGTTATCAGTAGCATACATCTGTTGTGTACGTGTTTGAGGAAGCACAAAACCATTAGACTGGAAATTAATCTTTCCTGAGGTCATTTTCTCCTGAGAGAGAGGAAGAATCGCCCAGTCAGAGTTTCTTTCGTGCCCTACACGATAAATCACATTAAAATTTTCCTCTACCTGCCCTGAAGGAGGAGTAGGTGCTGGAGTATTGGAGTTATTATCCTCTTTGTTACAGCTTATTAGTGCTGTCATTGCCATCGCAAGGGACGCAATTTTAGTTGTTTGAAAAATATTTCTATACATAAAATAAAAAATTAGTTACTGAATCGAATAGGTAATCTTACCATAGAGAGCTCTTCCGGGTTTCTGTAGAGCGAAATTATCAAACACCTGAGTATCGAATATATTTTTAATATTAAAAGCCAGAGTAATTCTCTTATTAGGAAAAGTATAAGCAACCCCAATATCGTGCAGAGGCTGAGCTGGAATAGTCGTTTTGTTTGAAGAGCCCAAATTCTCCCAATTGAGATAGAACCAATGTGTATAACCAAAATTATAGTCAAAAGTACATTTGTCTTCCTTGGCAAAGAGTCCTTGTTTTATATATTCTATATGTGTATTAGAGGTAAAAAAAGGCTGATTCCTTAATCTGTTTTTATATTGGAAATAGCGGATTCCTGCCTTATCATACTCTAGGTTAAACACCGCCCTATTATAGGACAAATTACTATGAACAAAGAAAGATTTACCCAAACTATAATGCACATCCATATCCACTCCTTTGCTATTTATCTTACCCAAATTTTCAAAACTAAAAGAATCATCTGTCTCGCGGGGCACTCCACGAGTGATTAAATCATTGATATCTCTTACAAAAAAATTAATCTCAGAGGAAATTTTATGTTTCTTATAATGAAAATCGCCTATATTCATTCCTATATTGAAGTTGGTACTTCTCTCTGGGTTCAGGGTATAGTTTGCATTAACCATTTCACTTGTATTCCCAAGGAGTTCGGTTGCAGAAGGCAATCGGATAGCTTTCTCTGCAGAAGATGTTAATATCAGCTTAGAGGATATCTTATAGGCAAGTACAGCCCCATATCCCTGATGGTCTATTCCTTTTTCGTGCTTTCGGGTAGTAGTGGTGTAACCCAAGCGAGGATGAATACGTGTGGTTACTTCAGTAAGAGATACATTCTGATGATAAAACTTATAAAAAAGATTAGTTCTTAGCTTTTTATGAAAGAAATTTGCTTCATAATTAAGCCCAAGAATATGCTTATTATACCTTCGCTTGTCCAGAGCATCACGTGATTCCTGAGGTAGCAAAGGATCATCTATCTTCCGAGAGAACCCGTTATAGAAATAGCTGGCACTAACGTTCTGATTCTTTGTAAAATGATAAGCCAAGTAGGTACGATTAGCAATATTCTCTTCTGTATTTTCGGCTCTTGTAGCAATACTTGCTTCTCCTCCTTGAGGATTAAGCTGTTCTTCTCCTAAGTAATTCCTTACCCTCTGTCCCAGCCAATTATAAATATGTGGGTCATCATCTATCAGATTTCTATAAGTAAGCGAATAAGTAGTGAAGGTATTCAGGCTCAGCCCCTTCCAGAACAAATGATGCTTTTTGTACTGTAAGCTTGCCAATCCACTATGGCTATTGGTTCTTCGGTTTCCATAAACAACATTCATTGTAGCTCCTGTCTGGATATCCTTTTCCATTTGAGAAAACATAAAACCTAAGGAGAAATCATCAGCCCATTTCTTTTGTACAAATCCTATATTTCCTTTGATTCCACTAGCCCCATAGCGGTCGTGAAAACGTTTGGCTGTAACATACTCAATACGCCCTGTCTCTGGATCGGTTATATAAACATTATCTCCCCATACTTTATAGTTATTATCTGTATAGTTATGATACGAAGAGAGATTGGCAACCAACCCCAATTCAGGTTGCCTAAAGGTCGTGTTCAAGTCCCATTGGTGAGTATTATAGGAGCCATAAGAATAGGATGTTATTAAGGAATTGGAAACATTTTTCTTAAGAACTATGTTAATACCTCCTCCTAAGGCATCTTCGGAGATTTCTGTAGGTAATACTCCCTTATATACTTCTATCCTATCAATCATAGAAGGAGGAATACTACTGAGAGAGAAAGAACGCCCATAATTACGAATTGGAATTCCATCTATAAAAATCCTAACAGAATTTCCTGTAAGTCCGTTAAGGTTAAAAGTCATTTCGGAACCTATCCCTGCTGACTGCCGGATTTTTACTCCTGAGGAACGCCCCAGAAGTTCCGTAGTCTGGATATTCTTAAGGCTTGCTTCCTGAGTCTTTATTACATTCATTGCATAACCTTTTTCCTTAATCTCCTCACCTTTTCCTTTGCGCACAACCACCACTTCAGAGAGGCTTATTTCCTCATTTTTGTCCAACTTGACGATTATTTTGTTTATTTTTTCTTTGGCAAATACCTTAGTTGTAAGAGGAGATTGGTCAAAAACGCGAATTTCCACCAAATATTCTTTCCCTAAAGGAATATTCTTAATGGTAAATGCTCCTTTTTCATCTGTATAAGCAAAAAAATTCGTCTTAGGGATATAAACAGTTGCCGACTGAACAGGCGTTCCATCCTTATAGAGGACTTTTCCTGAGATGATTCCTTTTCCTTGCTCTTGTGAGAAAGAAAAAGTTATCATTAACAAGCACATAACTAAAATAATCGTTTTGAAAAGACAGGAAAAAGAATTTTCTCTTGGAAACAACATCTTTTATTAAAATTTTGGCAAAGGTATTATTTTTATTTATTCTAAACAAATTTTTTTCATTATTTTTCAAGATTTACTATCTTTGCATTTTGAAACAGCTGAGAAATAATGAAAAAAATATTTTCAAGCCTACTTATTTTATGTAGCTTACAAGGGTATGGACAAGCCCCATCTGTATAGGAGAAACATTTTCTATGGAAAGCACCATCCTGAAAGAAACCAGAAAAGTTGACATTTATCTACCACCTTCCTATACAAACTCACAGTTACAACCCAGCGATTATCCTGTTATTTATTTGCTGGATGCCGAGAATAATTTCCGTTACTTTACTACCTTGATGGAGAAACTAACCCAAGGTATCCCCTCTGTTCCTGAATTTATCATCATCGGAATAGAAAACACCCAGCGAGAACGAGATCTAACGCCTATTTCCCTTCCTAACAATCCAGAAAACACAGGTGGAAATCCTTTATTTTTATCTTTCCTCAAAGAAGAAGTTGTCCCAATGGTTGAAGAAAAGTATCGTTGTAAGGATTTTCGCATCCTAGTGGGGCATTCCCTAAGTGGGCTTGCTACTATCAATGCACTTATTACTGAGACAGAACTTTTTAACGTTTATATTGCTCACGATCCCAGCCTGTGGTGGAATAATAATTATGGACTTGAGCTATTTGAAAAGAACAAAGGCAAAGATTTTCTCAATTGCATCTTATATATTTCTCATTCTGAACAGAAAAAACGAGATAATGGCAGAGAAAGACACGTAGCCAGCCTTCAGCAGTTAGAAGAAATGTTTTTCAGAGGAGATTTCCAAAATATTCAATGGAAAATCGTAGGATATCCTAAAGAAAATCACGGTAGCATCCAGATTATTGGTAACCTAAACCTCATCCGTGACCTTTTTAGTGAAATGTTCATCGACCGTAGTGAAATCCTTAAAAACCCTTCTATTATTGACCAACGATATCAAGCCTTATCGGAGAAGCTACACTATCCATTTTCTCCTTCCGAGCTTTACCTGAACAATACCGCTCGTTGGCTAGAGAACTCACATAAAAAAGATATCGCATTGCAACTCCTTAAGGAGAATGCAAAGCGATATCCTAATAGTTCGCAAGCCAAAAGAGCTCTAGAGGATTTCTTAAACAGAAATCCACAATAGGATACTATCCCTTTTCTTCGATGGCTTTATCCACTTCTAGAGTAAAGTCACTTAGTACATTCATATAGTTGATATAAGCATCATAGGGAGAGCTGTAAGGAGAATCATTCTTAAGTCTTTGCTCTGCTGAAATATACTTTGTGCTCATATAATAGAAGTGGTTGCTAGATTGTAAGCGACTATAAGTACGCCTGAAAGCCTCATCAGCGAGTGTTTCCACCTTGCCACTCAAGGAAAACAGCTCTTCAAAGGCATTTTCTTGTAATTCATTCCCCAAGAAAGAGGTAATATCACGTTCCTCATCTGTCCAAGAGATTGGATTAGGTACATAGATAGGTTCCTGTGAAGAGAATGTATGAGTTACCTCTGAGGGAGTTAAGAAAGCATATTCTGAATCCTCTAACAGATACATTGGCAAGTAATAAAGGAAATCAAAAATACCTGAATTAGGCGCATTATACCTACCTATAGCTTGATAACGAAGGAATAAGTTCAGTACATCTCCTTCCTTAAGGCTTGCCCTGACCCATTGTGCATATTTCTCAGCGGTAAGAGGATATTGATCCCATTGTGTATCCGAAAAACGCAGAGAAATATCATCACTAAGCTTGGCATTCTTGAGTAATATTTTCACCTCTTCATTATTGGGATGATGATGCACGAAATTAGGATTTCTCCAGCCCAGAATATGCTTAGCTCCTTCGGTAAGTATGGTGTTAAATCCTAAGCGAGCTACGCGCTCGCCTATACTATCGGAATAGATAAGTGAGGTATTACGGAAAGCCTTAGGAGCTTTGCCAAAAAGTTCCTCTACCCGCTGAGCGTGCCTGAGAACATCCCTTTCAAATTCTGTGGTATTCTCCGAAAGGGAAGAAAGAGAGTGTGCGTAAGGCTCGCAGAGAAACTCTACACAGCCCGTTTGAGCAAGTTCTTGAAAACTATGGATCACCTCAGGAACGTGTAGCTCAAGAAGCTCAATAGCACTCCCTGAGATAGAGAAAGTTACCTTGAACTTCCCTTTGTATCGGTCTATAAGTCTTTTGAGTGTGGCGTTAGCAGGGAGAAAACAATCTTTGGCTAATTGCTCTATTTCTGTACGGTTTAAGTAATAATCAAAATAATCGTGTTGCCTACCTATATCAAAGAAATGATATCTACGCAACTGCTCTGAAAGATGGACTTCAAAGTAAAAACAAATGGCTTTCATTAGGGAAAAATCTTTAGGTTTTATTAAGTACTGAATCTATATTTTGTGAGAACAGCCATTTTTCGGCTATCTCATTCCTATTCTCTATATATTAATTTGGGTTTGATATATTTGCTTAAGCTTGGTAGCAGCATATTCCCACTTAAGGGTATTCACCTCTGCTAGTCCTTCCCTCTTAAGAGAATCAGAGAGCTTAGGATAAGCGAGCAATCCATAGATAGCATCTGCAAGGGCATTTACATCCCAATAATCAACCTTGATGGCGTACTGAAGCACTTCTGAGACTCCTGACTGCTTAGAGATAATGGTAGGCACCCCACAGCGCATTGCCTCCAGAGGAGAAATCCCAAAAGGCTCAGATACAGAAGGCATTACATATACATCACTATAACGGAACATTCGTTGGACATCATTCCCTCGTAGGAATCCTGTAAAATGAAAATGACCTCCCAACTTAAGCTGTGCCACACGCCGAACAGAAGGAGTCATTTTATCACCATTCCCTGCCATTACAAAGTGTGCATTTGGGATGCGCTTGAGTACTTTTGCAGCTGCTTCTATAAAGTATTCAGGTCCTTTTTGGAGGGTAATACGCCCCAAGAAAGTAACAATTTTTTCATTAAGCGTACGTGGAGGCAGGTCAAGTTCTTCATCGGAAAAATCCACTGCATTATGCACTGTAGAAACCTTCTCTGGAGAGATCCCATATTTTTCTATAACTATCTTACGCGTCCAATCGCTTACTGTAATCACGTGGTCAGCCCCTTGCATCCCATTCTTTTCTATATCATATACAATCGTATTCCGATTATATTCCCCTCCTCGGTCATATTCGGTGGCGTGTACGTGTACCACTAAGGGCTTCCCGCTTATCTGCTTAGCGACCAATCCTGCTTGATAGGTAAGCCAATCGTGAGCGTGAATAATATCAAAATCATATTTGCTCGCTATGGTACCCGCCACAAGTGCATAACGATATACTTCCTCAAGGAGATTATCGCCATACTTCCCTGAAAAGTTGAAAGTACGCTTATGGGTATAATGTTCACTGTGTTGCGAAGAACGTTGCTCCTGCCAATAGGAAGCAAATACCTCAGGAGAAAGATAAGGTCTTAGAGAGGAACCAATCTCCATAAATTGTATATGCTCATTATATTGATCAGAAAGTGTGTATGACTGTAACATTTCCTCTTCACTTGCATTGATAATACGTGCTGCCGTGGGGTCTTCATCTCCTGATGCTTTAGGCATCACAAAGAGTACCTCTACTTCATTCTTGGCTAACCCTTTGGTAAGCCCTAAGCAAGCTGTTCCCAAACCTCCACTGATATGAGGAGGAAATTCCCAGCCAAACATAAGTACTTTTATCTTTTTCATAATAGATTCTTATTGAGGTAAATTTTCTTTTTTGTATGAATTGATCAAATAGATAGCTCGGATAATCTCGGCCGTATTACGTGCTTGTGAGATACAGCCGTGCCCCACATAAGGAGGGTTGCCATCATAGAATTCTGAAATCAGCCCAAGTCCATAATTGTGAATATCCTCATCTACCTTAGAGAGAAGTTCTTCTGCTTTGGGGACAAAGGCTTGTCCATAGAGCTTCAAGCAAGTTTCTATATAAAAACTTAAGAGCCAAGGATGTGTTCCTCCTTGATAAATAGCCTCTTCTTGTTCCTGCATTGTCCCTTCACAACGCCCCAGATATCGCTTATCATCGGGAGCTAAAGTACGTAAGCCTCTTTCGGTAAGCAGTTTTTCTTGTAACAAATCCACAATAGACTTCTTCTGAGAGTCTCTCAAAGGACTAAAAGGCAATGCACAGGCAATAATTTGATTAGGACGTACAGAAAGGTCTTGCTCTCCTTCCTGATAAGTATCTGCCAGATAGCCTTTGCTTTCATTCCAGAAAGTAGCTAAGAACTGCTCCTGTATCTGCTTAGGATAGTCTCCCCATTGAGAAATAAAATCTCTATCAGACCCTGCTCTAGCCAGCTCTAAAGCATAACAAATAGCGTTGTACCACAAGGCATTAACTTCCACTACATAACCATTTCTTTCTAGAACAGGAATGCCATTGATAGTTCCATTCATCCAAGTAAGGGGTCTATGATACTTCTGATTATAAATAAGTTTGTTCTCATTCATATGTACTTGAGGGAAAGTACGCCCATCACGATAAGCCTCCAATACAGTACAAAGGGAAGTTCTGTATTTCTTCCAAAGAAGCTCCTTAGGGATTCCTGCCCAATGCTCATATTGCTGAAGTGTCCAGAAGAACCATAATGAGGTATCTGAATTATACTCTGGAGCCACGTGACTGCTGATAAGCCTAGGGAAAAGTCCTCCCTTCTGATACTGTAACATCGAATCAATTACTTGCTCAAATAAAGCCGTATCCCCTGTGCCTATTGCAATCCCAGGCAGTGCAACAAAAGTATTGCGCCCATAAGAAAGATGCCAAGGATAGCCTGCCTTGATACGGGTTTCATTCAGCTTTTCTATAACAAACTGCCTTGAGGCATACTTAAGACAGTTCTCAAAGGAATCTCTTGGAGCCCTCTGCTGAGAACTTTTTTCAAATTCCTCCACCAAAGTTTCTGCCTGTTCTAGGGTGGTAGAAGCAGAAAACACTATAGACTGGTCTTTGTACAATGTTAGTTCGAAATCACCTGGTACTACTAAGTCCTCCTGATAATCTCCTCCCCTTTCTCTGTCCTTACTATACTGAAGATACTTATACCAATGAGGATTATGTTCATAGGTATTTTCTTGACTCAGTTGCATATATAGTGTTGGGAATCCCTCATAGAGCTTCATTGCTATCCCTTGACTCACTGAAGTATAACTCATATTGGCTTGCGGATTCTCCTGAGAAAGCTTATGAATATCCCGAAACGCTAAAAAAGGCATAAGCCGTAAGCGAACTGACTGATGGGAACCTAGCAAAGTATAACGAATTAGTACTTGTGGTTGCCCGTGGAGCATCATTATATCTTTCTTAAGGCTTACTCCTGCCACTTGATAGGTAATAGAATAGTATTTGTTAAACTCTGCATCTACTATATACTTATGCCCTTTAGGATGAAAAGTGTTATTAGGATACTGATGAATCCCAAAATTAAACTCTTTATCATTGACAATAATCGTCTCATCCAAGGAGGAAAGCAATAAGTGATTGCGCCCCAGAAATTCATCAATAGGGACAACCAGAAGTCCGTGATAACGGCTCGTATTGCAAAAATTAAGGGTAGTAGAGAGATAGCCTCCTTCTCGGTTGGTGCCAAGAAACTCCCTCTGTAAGGCAAATTCCAAATTTACCAAATCACGTTGCTTGAAACTAAGGTACTGCATCAGATAATGATTAATGGTCAATGATTCTATTTATTGCGTTTATAATTATTCTTTGGTTAAGTGTCATACACCTCATCTATAAAGCCTCTGGTGGAGGCTTCTATTGCTGATACGAGCTTGTAGCTCGCAACTAATCTTTTACTCGACTTTGCTCCAATCATAAACACCATCTATAAAGCCTCGCTTTACAGCATCGTCTTCGTAATAGCCCATCATCAGGTATTTCTCTCCTTGGATAAGCTCCCACCAGCCCCCTGCATTTACCCTATAGAAATAGGGTTCTCCCTTATAAATAAGCACTCCCTCAACTACACAAGGAAATACACCGAACATATCGTGCAACTCACGGGAATCCATTGGCTTAGAATGCTTCATCACATACTTTATAGTTTTTTCAGGGATAGACCAGCTTTTACATTCCTCATAATCCCCTGAAGATTCCTCATAAGGAGCACTTTTCTTAGTAAGTAGTAACACTTGATTGTCCTTGAATTGCTTTCTTCTCTTTGTGCTGATAAGAACATCAAAAAAATCACCTTTATTGGATAACTTTCCTCCTATTTTTTTAGGGTAAAGCACCACAGAGTCATTCTGGTACAACTGAAAATTATTAGTAACAATAATTTCCCTTGTATATTTTGATTCATATAAGAAATGAATGATGTAGTCTTTCCCAAAGGAGCCATTATGATAGTATTCCTCTTTCACCAGTTTCCCATCTTTATAATAACTCCAGGTTCCTACATTCATTCCTGTATTAATATCCTCATTCTCTGCAATACCTTGGCATCCTCTGGCTATCATATGCCCCTTTTCATCATAAACTATATGTAGTTCGCTACACTTTACCGTATCTATATCATAAATGATACTATCTCTTCGAGTGAAATAATCAATTTTATCACTTATTTTTCCATTATCGTGATACCAATACTCCATAAAAGGCTCCACTTTCTCCGATTTTGTACTTTTCTCATAGAAAATTCTACGCTTTGTATTCCCTCGAGGAAAGAAATAAGAATGATATTCCCTACAATAGAACGTATCCTTTCCACGAAAGAAAAGGCTGTCCTTGCGCAAATAGTATTCTCTTCCATCCCTAGGGTCTCCAGGTACATCATACGGCCTTTCATCAAAATAAACGACACTATCATAGCGCGAATCTTTTAAAGTATCTTGTACAGAAGGACTCATAATCTCTCTTTGCTTGAGAGAACTGTTCTTACAAGCAACAAAACACACCAAGAGGATAACAATAGAATACCAAAGTTTCATTTTTTCATTTTTCACTATTCTCTCTTTAGTACGATTCCTATACGAGGGGGAATATACAGCGAAATCAGGTTTTTCTGAGCTATATATTGGGTAAAATGTTCCATCTGCTCATCAATAAGCCCTTGTCCGCCATAATAAGAAGTATCCGTACATAATACATAGGTGTATTTACCTGCTGTAACCTCAAACTGATAATCCACAAAAGCCTTATCAGGGTTAAAACTAAAAACAAACAGAAAACCTCCGCGCTCGTAAGCCAAAAGCTGTCTAGCTATATCTCGAACCAAGATATGAGGCTTATAAGCCAATAGGTTGGTTAGTTTAACAAAATGAATCATCGCACGATCAAAGGCGTTGAGATACTTAAACTTCAAGGATCCATCATCCAGAAGACTCCACTGCCTACGGGCGTGTGCATAACTATCTCCATTCCCTACACGTGGAAAATCAATCCATTCAGGGTGCCCCCATTCGTTGCCCATAAAATTCAGATAACCTCCGCCAGAAGTGGTGATTGTTACCAAGCGAATCATCTTGTGCAGAGCCATTGCTCGGTCTATGATAAGGCTATGGTCAAAAACACTCATTCCTGTATAGATTTCCTTATCTGTCAAGCGAAAGAAAATGGTTTTGTCTCCCACCAAGGCTTGATCGTGACTCTCGGCATAGCTAATTGTTCGCTCTTCGGAGCGTTTGTTCGTTAGTTCATAGTAGATGTCCCCTACGTGCCAGAATTGGTCTGGGACTTCCTTAAGGAGCTTAATCCAATAGTCTGGAATTCCCATACTCATCTTATAATCAAACCCCATTCCTCCTTCACTTATAGGAGAAGCTACCCCTGGCATTCCACTCATCTCCTCAGCAATAGTAATCGCCTTAGGATATACCTGATGGATAAGCTCATTGGCAAGTGTAAGATACGTAATAGCCTCTACATCCTGATTATCATCATAATACATCGCATAATTTGTAAAAGCCTTTCCTAGCCCGTGATCATAATAAATCATACTAGTTACGCCATCAAAGCGAAACCCATCAAACTGATACTCCTCTAACCAATATTTACAGTTAGAAAGAAGAAAATTTAGCACTTGAGGCTTCCCATAATCAAAACAACGAGAATCCCAAGCAGGATGTTTTCCTTTTTCCCCGTGATGAAAGTATAAATAGTCCGTTCCATCAAACTCACTAAGTCCTTCCACAGGATTACTTACCGAATGAGAATGAACAATATCCAGTATCACCCGAATACCCAAGCCGTGAGCCGTATCAATAAGTTCCTTAAGCTCCTCTGGTGTTCCAAATCGGGAACTGACCGCAAAGAAATTAGCTACCTGATACCCAAAAGAACCATAATAAGGATGCTCCTGAATTGCCATCAGCTGGAGGGTATTATATCCTAAGTGTGCAATACGAGGCAACACAAATAAGCGAAACTCCACAAAAGTGCTTACCTTCTGCTGTTCAGTAGCCATCCCTATATGAGCTTCATAGATAAGAGGGGCTTCATCTGTGTCTGGACGATGATGTTTCCATTGATAAGCCTGAGCTGGGCACCATACTTGGGCTGTGAAGCTTTTATTATAAGGATCTTGTACAGCTCTTGTAGTATGTGAAGGCAAGCGTTCGCCACTTCCTCCGTCCCATTCCACCAATAGATTATAGAGAGTGTAGTGAGAAAGCTCTGTAGCTGGCAGGCGAAGTTCCCAATTTTCCTGATTTACTCGTTGAAAGGCATACCGAGCCTCCTTCTGCCAGTGATCCCCCTCAAATAACAAATAAAGAGCCGTTGCATTAGGAGCCCATTCCCTAAGAATCCACTCTTGTCCTGTAAAATGCAAGCCATAATACAAGTAAGAGTTACAATTCTCCGATAAGAAATTCTTACCTCCTCTTAAAAGCTCTGCTTTTTGTAAGTAAGAATGATACCTATCCTGAATAACTCTTTTATATGGAACTAATAGGGAATCACTATCATACAACATATAACATCTCCTTAAGAATTAGGTTGTAAAGATAATAAAAAAAATTCAGATATTCTCGTAATAAAACGTTATTTTTTCATAATAAAAAGCACTTCTAAAAAAAATAATTTTTATTATTAACGAACTCAATCTTTTTTCCGTACCTTTGCCCAAATATCCAGATATGTTGCTCATCTATACAGAAAAGAAAACGCCTCGCTTTATGTACATCTGCGAGCATATTTTTGTGGATATGTTGGGGCTTTCTATAGAAATCACTACCAACTTAGAAACTTTCGTGAAATCAGACGAAAGCAAGCTCTCCTATGCCAAATCGGCTATTGGGAATGAGTTTTTTATCAAAAATTTTGGGCTTCTTTATGAGAAAGGTGTGCTGCCTATAGAAATCCTTATGGAAGAATGGGAGAATGTTCCTTATTTCTTTGCCACTAAGAAGGGCTCTATTCCTTTTGATATTCTATCGGCTAGTTTTTTTCTCCTGACGCGGTATGAAGAATATTTGTATAAAGACACTCATCCTGATCAGCCTTTCCCTGCCACAGAAAGCCTTGCCTATAAGCATCATTTCTTGGAGATTCCTATTATAGATATCTGGGTAGCTCGCCTAAAGGAATTATTACAGGAAAAATATCCTAACCTCTCATTCGCTCCTCGAGAGAAGAACGTAATATCTGTTATAGAAGTTCCTAAAGCATTCAAATACAAGCACAAAGGATTCTTACGAGCCTTTGGCAGAGCTCTAATCTACTTTTTCACCCTCCAATGGTCGCAACTGCGCAACCTCATTACAGTTGTTCTAGGAAAAGAAAAAGATCCTTATGATTTCTATGAAGCGCTACTTGCTTATTTTCAGGAAAAGAAGCTCCATCCAACTTTCTTTTTCCTACTGGGAGATTATAATTATTATGATCAAGGACTCTCGTATAACAATCCAAAATATAAATATCTGATAAAGCATATTGCTGACTATGCAATTGTTTCTGTTTTGGGCTCCTATGATGCTGTATCTGAGCAAGAACAGCTTCTACGAGAAAGGGAAAGAATGATTAATATCATCAACCGTCCTGTACGTCGCTTCAGAGCCAACAATAACCAGCTTCCTCTACCCGAGCTCTATCGGAAACTTACGGATTCTGAATTTGAAGAAGATTATACAATGGGATATCCCTCTCACTTAGGCTTTCGTTCCGGAACTTGTTCTCCTTACAAGTTCTATGACATTCGCCTGGAGGTGAAGCTTCCTCTTATCATCCATTCGTATGCCCTTCATTGGCAACAGATTGACAAACAGTATAGCCAAGAAACACTCTATAAAATAGAACAAATCAAACGAGAAGTCGAGGCTGTAGGAGGTAATTTTATTTCTATCTTTTCGCCTGAATATTTATCCAAATCTCCTGACCGATTTGCCATATACAAAACCATACAAGAAGCCTAAGTCAATTATTAATCTCAATACTTTTCATTATAGGAATGAATACACTTTATGAAAAATTCAAAGAATGCAAAGGTGTCGCCACAGATACACGTGCAGAACTAACTGATAAGTTATTCTTCTGCCTAAAAGGCGAACATTTTGACGGGAACGACTTTGCCACCACCGCTCTCGAGAAGGGAGCAAAATATGTAGTTATTGACCGCAAGGAGCTGGCACATCTCCCTCAAGCAATCCTAGTAGAGGACAGCCTTAAAGCCCTACAAGAGCTCGCTTCCTATCACCGACGTACCTTAGCCACTCCTATCATTGCTCTTACCGGAAGCAATGGGAAGACCACCACTAAGGAATTAATCTACAATGTACTTAATCAGTCCTTTCAAGCCCTAAAAACCGAAGGAAACCTCAACAATCACATAGGCGTTCCCCTTACTTTGCTTCGGCTGAATTCTGATACAGAAATAGCTATCATTGAGATGGGAGCTAGCCACCCCAGTGAGATTGCTACTCTATGTGAAATTGCAGAACCCGACTTTGGATATATTACCAACTTCGGGCGTGCCCACTTGGAAGGATTTGGTTCTTATGAAGGAGTTATTAAGGCAAAAAGCGAACTGTACGATTATCTGCGAAAGAATAACAAAGAAATTTTCTTCTGTCAGGACAATACAGTTCAGGCTCAGCTCTTGAGTGATTATACTCACACTTATTCTTTTACTCTGGAAAACAATTCTTTAGCTCACATCTCTCTTTCAGTGATAAGCTCTGTTCCTTTTGTCAAACTTCTATGGGAAGGAAATTCTATAGGAAGCCATCTCATTGGTAAGCATAATGCCATTAATATAGCTGCAGCTCTCTGTATTGGTCGATATTTCAAACTTTCTCCAGAGGCTATTACCCGAGGAATTGAGGGCTATATCCCAACTAATAACCGTTCTCAATTGGTAGAAAAAGAAAATGGAAACCGTCTCCTAATGGATGCCTACAATGCGAATCCCAGTAGTATGCGCGTTGCCATTGAGGCTTTTAAAGAAATAGAGGCACCCAACAAAATTCTCATTCTAGGTGATATGAAAGAATTAGGTTCCTATAGTGAGGAAGAACACCAACAACTGGTAAATGAACTTTCCTCATATCCTTGGAAAGCTGTATTTCTGGTAGGGGAGAACTTCAGTAAGGTACAGACAAATTATTTAAAATTTCCCACAATAGAAGAGTTAAACCTATATCTGCAAAAAGAAGCCTTTAAACAAACGATTTTTCTCGTAAAGGGATCTCGCTCAATGACATTGGAGAAAATTAAAATTTAAGCCTTAAAAATTGAAAATACTGTTATTATCAGACACCCATAGCTATATGGATGATGCCATCCTACAGCATGCCCAATGGGCTGATGAGGTGTGGCATGCGGGAGACTTTGGTTCTATCACTGTAGCCGAACAATTACAGAACATAAAACCTCTTCGAGGCGTATATGGCAATATAGATGGCACTGAGATACGGAGCCTCTTCCCAGAAAAACAGCTTTTTGAATGTGAGGGAATGCAAGTGCTGATGACGCATATTGGTGGTTATCCTTCTCATTATCAAAAGGGTATTCCTGAGCTTTTAGAAAGGGAAAAACCTCAACTTTTTATCTGCGGACACTCTCACATCCTCAAGGTAATTTATGATAAAAAATATCAGCTCTTACACCTGAATCCTGGAGCTATTGGGAAGTATGGCGCACAGAAGACACGAACAATGCTCCGATTTGAGATCCTTCAA
Organism: uncultured Capnocytophaga sp.; assembly: GCF_963525585.1. Classification (NCBI taxonomy): domain Bacteria; kingdom Pseudomonadati; phylum Bacteroidota; class Flavobacteriia; order Flavobacteriales; family Flavobacteriaceae; genus Capnocytophaga; species uncultured Capnocytophaga sp. The sequence goes on from NZ_CAURLX010000010.1 coordinate 54,406, forward strand.
GGAAATATTTCCCAAATGGAAATTATAGAATACCCTTTATAGAAAATAAAAGAGGCTACCCAAAGGATAACCTCTTTTATTTTTCTGTGATCAGTATCTATTACTCTACAATAGTAGAAATACTTACACGGTTCCAGTCTGGTTCAGAGAACATATCTCCAATACCATTTCCTTCTGCTTGGATACGATCAGAAGAAATTTTGTAACGAGTTACCAAAATTTTCTTTACAGATTCTGCACGATCAGCTGCTAATTTTTGGTTTTTCTCTAAGTTTCCTTCTGGAGAAGCAAATCCTTTAATCACTACTTTGCTATTAGGATATTTCTTTAGGTAAGTAGCGATACGCTCTACGTTAGGTAGCTGAGAAGATTCGATGGTAGTTTTTCCTACACGATAAGTAACTACTGATTCTAACGTTTTCTTACTCTTAGTAACTGTTTTTTCAATTACTTGAGGTTTTTTATTGCGTTCTGCTTCTAGCTCCTCTTCTAATTTTTTGATTTTCTTTTGATTATCTGTTAATTCACTTTCTTTTTCTTTCAAAGAAGCTCTTAATCGATCTAGCTCTGTAGTATCAGGTGCAGGAGCAGCAGTATTTGCCAGTGTGATATGGCGAGCTCCATTGCTTCCTTTGAATCGATAGATAATTCCGGCAGTTAGTTGAGTTACTGAATTAAGACTGTTAAGACTATTTGCAGAGTTCTTAGCAGGGGTATCCACTCCATAGATGATAGCAGGACTAAGCTTTACTGCCCATTTTTTGCTTTCTCCAAGGTTAAACAACAAGTTAGAACCAAACTGAGCGGTCATTCCATTGGTAACTGCGTTCTCACGTGTATTCACTCCAGGAACAATATTCTGCAAGTAAGTATGTCTCCATCCTAAACCAGCAAATCCTTCTACCTCAAAGAAGCGAGGAGTTCCATTATAACCAAGGATAAGGTTGCTAAGGTTTACAGTACCTACTAAGCTCACATTAGTTTGGTCAATGAAATTATTATAGGTAGGATTCTCATCAAAAGCAACAGGACGCACATAAGCCATTCCTTCGACCCCTAAGCGGAAAGCTGGAGAGATTTGCTTCTCTAATTCAAGCCCAAAAGTAGCTCGTGTATTCTTAAGGAATGCTTCACGGTGTGTATCTGAGAAACCTCCTCCTTTTACACCTAGTTGCCAATTATCAAAAAACTTACTATAACTGATTGCTTTCTCCTGTGCATTGGCTCCCATAGCAGAAGCTACCAACACAGCAATACTTAAAATTCGTGTTTTCATTCTTCTATATTTAAAAATTTGGCGCAAATATATTCACTTTATTTTACAAACGAATATATTTTAAAACAATAATAGTATTTTTGTGTAATTTTTAGCATTTTTTCTTTTCAATAACATAAAAAGTAGTGTTTTATGAAAAAACACTACTTTAAAATAAAATTATTAACTTATTCTGCCGATTACTAGTAGTTATCTGTAGGCGTTACAAAAACTTCTTCTTTGTATTTCACTCCACTGATGCGCTCTTGTAGGTGCTGGAATATCACAAAGAGCACAGGAATCACTATCAGTCCAAAGAAGGTACCGATAAGCTGACCTATAGCAGCACCTGTAGCTACTGAACGATTCCCCGTAGCACCTACCCCAGAGGCAAATACGAGCGGTAAAAGCCCAACGATAAAGGCAAAAGAAGTCATCAATATAGGACGCAAACGCGCCATAGCTGCATTAATCGCTGCTTTGGAGAGGCTTTCTCCTTGTCGGCGCCTTTGTACAGCAAACTCTACGATTAGGATAGCATTCTTCGCCAAGAGTCCCATAAGCATAATCAGTGAGATTTGGAAGTAAATATTATTCTCCAACCCGAATAACCATTGTCCAAAATACGCTCCAAAGATACCAAAAGGCAAGGACATAATCACAGAAAGGGGCAATACATAACTCTCATACTGTGCAGATAGGATAAAATAAGTAAATATCAAGCTCAAAAGGAAGATAATAATGGTCTGAGAACCTGCATTCTGTTCCTCTCGAGTAAGCCCTGTATAGTCTATACCATAGTTAGAATTTAGTGTTTGTGCTGCCACTTCTTCAATGGCTTTCACAACATCTCCTGTACTATATTCCTCATTATTAGCCGCAGAGATATCCACCGAAGTATAAAGGTTATAACGGCTCACTGCTTGCGGTCCGAATACACGATTTAGGGTTACATATTCTGATATAGGAGCCATTTCTCCTGTACCTGTTTTAACAAATAGACTATTGAGGCTATTTACATCCTTACGATCTTCGGGTAATGCTTGCACCATCACACGGAATTGTTTCCCGTAGAGGGTAAAATCTGTTGCATAATAGCCCCCAATATAGTTTTGTAAGGTAGAAAGAATAGAACTAACCGCTATTCCTGACTGCATTGCACGCTCTACATTAATATCCAATTGATATTGGGGATAATCTATATTGAATGATGTTTGTGCATACTTCACTTCTGGGCGTGCATTAAGGGCAGCCATAAACTCTTGGGTGGTCTTATTTATCTCGGTAACATCAGCTCCTGACTTATTCAGAAGTACAAATGACACCCCTGCTCCCATACCAAAGCCCGATACAGCTGGTGGTTCAAAGAAAAGAACCTTAGCATCCTTAATCTTTTCAGCAGCTGTGAATGCTTTTTCGATAATTGCACTTATACTTTGGTCAGGATATTCGGCACGTTCTTCGAAAGGTTTGAGTTTGAAGAAGCCCATTCCGTTATTACTTCCTGTTCCTGATAATATACCATTCCCTGTTACAAAAGTAAAATCCTCTACTCCTGGTATATTATCCAAGTCTTTACTTAACTCGCGCAACTGATTAGCTACACGTTCCATTGAGGCACCAGGTATCATTGATATATCCATCAGTATGAAACCTTGGTCTTCATTAGGTACAAACCCCTTTTGTAGGCTCTTATTCGCGAAATAAATACCTCCACCTGCCACAGCAAATAGCACTAAAGTGACCCATTTGTGACGCAAAAAGAAGGTAAATGTTTGACCATATCTGAGCGTAGCAGCATCAAAGGCTATATTGAACTTGTGGAAGAACTTACCCATCCAAGATTTGTCTTCATACTCCTTATTACCGTGCGGTTTTAGGAAAAGTGAACAAAGCACAGGGCTAAGAGTAAGCGCATTGACTGCCGAAATAAAGATAGAAACAATCAATGTAACCCCAAACTGCTTATAGAATACCCCTGTCGTTCCTTCAATAAAGGTAACAGGTACGAATACCGCTGCCATCACTAGGGTGATAGAGATAATTGCTCCTGTGATTTCGTTCATTGCCAATATAGTAGCAGGCTTAGCCTTCTCGTGAGTCTGTTCCATCTTGGCGTGTACTGCCTCGACGACGACAATCGCATCATCCACCACAATACCAATAGCCAATACCAAAGCAAACAAAGTAAGCATATTGATAGAATACCCAAAAAGATTCAGGAAGAAGAACGTCCCTACAATAGACACCGGCACCGCAATAGCAGGAATCAGCGTAGAACGGAAGTCCTGTAAGAAGATATACACCACCAAGAATACGAGTAAGAACGCCTCTAAGAGAGTTGTAATTACTTTAGAAATCGCAGCGTTAAGGAACGTATTTACATTAAAATTAATAGCATATGTAACACCTTCGGGAAGTGTTTTCTCGATTGATTTAAGATATTTATCAATATTCTGTACCACAGCATACGCATTCGCTCCAGGGGTTTGGGTAATAGCCATTGCGATAGCTGCGCGCCCCTTACTTTCTGAGAAGCTCGTATAACCCATTGCACTAAGTTCTATCTCTGCTACATCTTTCAAACGGAGAATACGCCCCCCATCTAAGGCTTTTATTACGATATTTTCATACTCGGATACTTTGTTATATTTTCCTTTGTACTTAATAGTATATTCGTAAGAACCTCCAACATTTTGCCCTAACGTACCTGGTGCCCCCTCCAAACTCTGAGAAGAGATGGCAGCGGTAACCTCGGTAGGGTCTAGCTTATAGGCTTGTAGCTTTTGAGGGTCTAGCCACACACGCATAGAGTAGTTTTTACCTCCAAATTCATCTGCATCTCCTACCCCTGTGATACGTTTGAGTTCTGGAATAATTTTGATACCTAAGTAATTCTCCAAGAAAACTTCATCAATTTCTGGATTATCCGAGAAGAAGGTAAGGAACATCAATTGTCCTGCTTCGCGCTTCTCTACCGTTATCCCCGATTGTTTTACCTCGGCAGGGAGAATCGGATTGGCATACGACACGCGGTTCTGCACCAATACCGCCGCATTATCTGGGTCTGTACCGTTTTTGAAATATACTGTGATATTCGCTGCACCACTATTGGAAGCAGAAGAGACGATATAGTCCATATTCTCTACCCCATTTATCTGTTCTTCAAGCGGAATTATCACCGATTTGAGTACAGTCTCGGCGCTAGCTCCTCCATAATTTGCCCGCACCGTTACCGTTACAGGAGCAATATCTGGATATTGCGATACGGGTAGAGAGACAATACCCAATACGCCCAAGATGACTATCATTATAGAAATTACCGTTGATAGCACCGGCCTATTAATAAAACTTTTTATCATAAAAAACTAATTATTCTTATTTATTTTTAAGTGGTTTTCTTTACTCTTTTCTTAACAAAAAAATGCTCTGTTATGGAATATTCACCCTATAGAGAGCGGAACAATATTCTTTTTACGCCTACTCATATAGGATAATATCTACTAAAATTCTTGTCTAGTAGGGCGTAACGTAATCTCGTTGATAGCTACCTCTTCGGGTTCATTGATGGCATAGGCAATTGCTCTGGCTACGGAGCTTGCAGGAATCTCATATTCCTTATAGAAAGCCTGAATTGTAGCGCTTGCTTCGGGGTCAGAGCTACCATATTTCAGCTCACTTTCTATAGCCCCAGGGTAAAGCGTAGTAACACGTATATTTTCTTTGGCTACTTCTATACGCAAACCCTCACTAATTGCCTTAACTGCAAACTTGGTTCCGCTATACACAGTACCACGCCCCGCAGACACACGCAAGCCCGCTACCGATGATAGGTTGATGATATGTCCGCTATGTTGCTTTTTCATCGTTGGAAGTACCGCCGCGATGCCATAAAGCACCCCTTTTACATTAATGTCAATCATATTATCCCACTCTTCTACTTTGAGTTTGTCCAAAGTAGCTTGTGGCATAATCCCTGCATTATTTATAAGCACATCGATACGCCCATAAGCTTTGAGAGTTTCTTCTGCGATACGCTCTACATCGCTTTGTACTGCCACATCGGCAACTACCACGAGGGCTTCGCCCCCTTGCGAGATGATTTGAGAAGCTAATTTTTCCAGACGCTCCTTACGCCGAGCGGCTAAAACTACCTTAGCTCCATATTTTGCCAAGAGCAAAGCTGTCGCTTCACCCAGGCCACTGCTGGCACCGGTGATAATCACTACTTTATTTTTGATATTTTCGGTCATAATTACTGTATGTTACTTTGTCTGATTGTGGATAAAGACTTCTGTTGCTTACCCTGTGAGTCGAAATTCTCAGGGGAGAGCCATTGCTCAAGAGCGCGTTTGTTAGCTTCCCATTCCTTATCTATCATAGCAAACCAAGCGGTGTCACGTGAACGCCCTTTGTAAACCACTGCCTGCCTGAATGTACCCTCATATACAAAGCCCAAACGCTCCGCGGCACGGCGCGAAGGTTCATTAAGGCTGTCACACTTCCATTCGTAACGCCTGTATTGAAGGACTTCAAACACATATTTTGCCAACAAATACTGTGCCTCTGTAGCCATACGCGTACGCTGTAAAGCCGGCGAATAATTCACCCACCCCACTTCTATCACTCTGTTTTTAGGGTCTATACGCATTAGGGCGAGCGTACCCACTGCTTTTCGCGTTTGTTTATCTACAATCGTCAGAAAATAAGGGTCGGCAGCGGCTTCCTGCTTGGTGAGTAAAGCGTGCAACTCCTCTTTGTTCTTTGCAGGAGCTATAGATAAATAAGTCCAATCGGGCATCACAGCATTGGCTTCCAAATAGAAATCACTCAAATCGTCTAAATGTTTGGCTACCGAAAGAGGTTCCAACAGGCAATAATTTCCCTCTAAGAGGGTTATATGAGGGGTTGCTCCTACTGAAAAATTAGGTAATGCATCCCCTATGGGTTGATTGTATTGGTTTGTGTTCATTGTATATTTTTAGATAATCGGTTGATACGCCAAGCATTTGTCTACTACTTCCTCGACGGTGGGGTCGTAGGAGGAAATATCCATAGTGCGAGCGTTGTAGTTTTCCGGATAGAAGAATAACGAACTGCCCTCGGGGTGAGGTACATTGCGATCGAAGCGCTCCATTAGCTCCTCTTGGCGATCGTCATCGGTTTCTTCTATGATTTGGTTCCCTAATTGTATGAGTTCTTCTCGGGTCATTCGGTAAAAAAATAAGTTTTTATACTATTTAGTGGCAATCGTTCTCAGTGCCTTTTTTACAATATACTTGGTTTCCTTGGTAGGACTTTCGCGTTCCCAACGCTCACAAAGAGCTGTTACGAAATCGGGACGGGTTTTGCTGGCATCGTTCAGCCAGTTCCCTACGCTATCTTGTACATACTTTGCCTTATCGGACTTCAATTTGTCTAATATAGGCAAATACTGTTCTGGCTTTTCTTTCAAGGCTTCTATATGAGCACACCAAACACCCCGCGGACGCAAGGCTTCTGTACTAAACCTACGGATATTCTCATCTTCGCTTTCTGCCCAATGGGAAAGAAAAGCGATTGAAAAGTCTAAATGCTCGCTCATTTCGGGGCGTAATGCCATCCAAATAATCTCACGAACGCCAAAATGACTATCGGCTACCAAAGGTTTTAGTTTGTGTAGCTTATCTTCTAAAGGGATTTCGGTATGCAAAGCCACCAAATAACAAGCATAACAGCGCACCGAATCGGATAAGTGCGTGCTGATTTGCTTAAACAAAGGCTCATAAAGGTCAGTATTTGCATATTTTTCGTATAACAATGCTCCTATGAGCTTAATCGTATTCATTGTAGAAGGTTTCTTTTGCTGATTGATTTGGCGAACCACCTCTTCAATGATATTTTTATCAATTCCCAAAGCAGGAAAAACCGATTTTACCAGCTGTGAATGATCTACAGCCAGCCATTCGGTAAGGTTTACCGTTTCTATACGCCCCGCATTTAATAGCGAAAGCACTTCGGAAGGTATATCTACTGCCTTTTGAGCCCCTTTTCTGTTTTTGATTTCTTCGGTCATAAACTTAATTAATGTGTTAATTGATACCTTTGCTAATTCTTATGGTGTGATAGTAACGATTTTTCCTTCACGGCGCACCACAATCTTTTGGTTATTCTTGCGTTTTTGGGCAATCATTCGCTCATAAGCAAGGTCTAAACCCTTTAAAAGTTTATCTTTTAGACCCTCTTTCTTAGTTATTTTATCTTTCATAATTATTTTTCATTAAGTTAAACTTGTCGTTG
>NZ_CAURLX010000011.1:0-61648 GCF_963525585.1 uncultured Capnocytophaga sp.
AAACTCACTATCATACCAGCCAGCCCCTGTTTTTAAATCAATAATCCCTTTCTTCTGCAAAAAATTCATCACATAATCGATCTTTATCTTCCCAAATTTTTTATCTTCATCTATGATAGTGAGAGAGCCCTTTCTATCATAAAGTAACGTTTTTCCTATATGAGTATATATGCCCACAGACATCATTTCTTTTTTAATATATCCATCCTCATAGAATTCTTTATAAATTGAATAATAAGGATATTTGTGCACAAGTTCTTCCTGAAAATATGTTTCTTCTATAACACCTTTTTTTTTGAAAGTTTCGTCTTTCTCCATAGCTATAATAATATTTCCATTTTCTCTTATGTAATGATACCCATTCTCTTTATATTTTTTATATAACTCAAAATCAAATTTTTCTCTTTCTACGGGTTGCCCCTTACAAGTAATGCTCAATAATAATAAAAATAAGAATACAGATCTCATAAAGTTTATTTTTAGTGGCTGAAATGATTTACCCCAAAAGCCTTTTCTTATTTCGTTTAGCTTGGTGTTTTTCCCTTTGTTTATCATTGTATATTGTTTATGTTTTTATAATATATGAAAATCAATTTTTCCCTTTTTCCATACTTTTGCAAAAAAAAACACTCAAATTTCAGTAATGAAAAAAGCAAACCTACTCACAAAAAAAATTTTGTAATCAGGCTTACTTTTATCAAGAACTTCACATTGGCTAAAAAGTTAAGGCTAGTATTACACGTTTTACCACTGAAAATATCATAATATATTTAACCTTTAAACCTCTACAAAGATAATGAAAATTATAAGAAGTGGTTCGTTTATTGATTATTTTTTTTATTTTCTATTTCTTAGTAGCTCAAATAATTGTTTTTTTCAATCTTATAAACGCAGTTATACTCCAAGAACAAATAAAATGTTATATCAATAAATAGGTTTCTCCTTTTTTTACTTTATCAGCAAAATATTCTATACTATGTTTTTGAAGTTCTTGGAGGAATTGTAATTTAAAAGGATAAACAGCATAATGCATAGGGCAAGGTGTTTCTTCTGAACATTTTCTTAATCCAAGAAGGCAATTAGCAAACTTATCTATTCCATCTATATAATGAATGATATCCACCAAAGGAGCTTTTGCCTTTTGCTCCGTGAGATAAAAGCCTCCTCCAGGACCTTTGGAAGAACAAATAGCTTCTTTCTTTGCTAGAGTTTGTAGTAACTTAGCTAAAAAAGCTGTAGGGATATGTAGTGCTTCTGCTATCTCTCGGACTCCTATTTTATTTTCTACAGAAGAATTAACTGCCAGATAAAGGACTGCATTTATAGCATATTTACTTGAATTGGAAAGCATTATCAGATTTTTTTAGTTATTTTAATACTTTATAAGCGTCTCCTCCGTTCATTCCTTCAATGATGGAGATAAGAGTACTTTCTGTAACCTGCTCTTTATCATAGGAAATGACAGCCTGCTTTGATTCAAAATCCACTTTAGCTGACTGAACACCTTGAGTTTGAGATAGTTTTTTCTCTATATTAGCCGCACAACCATTGGCGCACCTCATTCCTTCTATCTCTAGGGAAACTTTTGTAAGGTTTTCATTTGAGATAGATTCTTTATGATTATCAGCATTTTGCTTATTGGGAATATTATTAGAACAACCCAAAGAAAGCGAAAGAATAAATAATAAAATAATTTTTTTCATCATAATATCAAATAAAATATAGAAAAAAAGCTCTCCACTTGGAAGAGCATTTTTATTGTTAGGTAAACTATATTAGAAGAATAATCTTCTTCTTACAGTTTGTTGTTCTTCTGTTGAAGGAACATAGCTTTCTTCTACTGCCTTGAAGAACTTCTCGTGTAACATCTTAGTAATAGCGATATTATACTTAGAACCATCAAGGATAAGATGCACTAAGAACTGACGATTATTTGATGAGAATAATACGTGTAGTTGTTCTTTAAGGGCGATTTCAATACGTTCTATATTTTTATCATTAAGCCCTTCTACATATCCTAATGCCTTAGTAGCCTGTCTTAAGATTTCTACTTGGAAAGCACTTGAAAGACGGTTATCTACACTACTAGCTGCTTCATAAGCAATAGTATTACCATCATTTGTACTTACCACAGTGATAGAGATAAATCCTGGCACTTCTTGGTGCATAGATTTTACATACGTTTCAAATAGATTTGTATCCATAAAATTACTCTTTATTTACTTGTTCAAATTTTGCACAAAGGTATAAACTTTTTTTTTATTTAAAAATAAAATGTCACTTTTTTTTCAATTATTTTTGAAATCATCATTTTAGCACCTCCAAAATGATTTTCTTCATACAAATATATCCACAATAAATTCGTTAATTATTCTAAAAAAATAATACTGAAAATAATTTTATTGTGAATTAAAATAAAATAAATATTATTGAAAATCAAAATTATTTCTTAAATGCAGCCTTATTAAAAATTATCAACAATCCTACAGCTATACTGATTGATGTGTCTGCAATATTGAAAATAGGATCAAAAAAAGTGAATCTTGTTCCTCCATAATAAGGTATCCATTCAGGAAGAATTGTATCAATCAGAGGGAAAAAGAGCATATCTACTACCTTTCCGTGAAAAAGAGTACCATAAGGATGTTCACTCATAAAGGTTGCTACATTATTTATACTTGTATCAAAGATAACGCCATAGAAAACGGAATCAATAATATTTCCTAGAGCTCCAGCAAAAATAAGAGCTATTGAAATAATTAAAATCTTTGAGGATTTTTTCCTTACAGAGTCCCACAACCAATAGCCAATTCCTATTATGGCTACTATTCTGAAAAGAGTTAGGGCAAGCTTTCCATACTTACCAGGGATTCCCATCCCCCAAGCAGCCCCTGGGTTTTCGGCAAAGCGTATATGAAACCAGTCAAAAATATGAATAGACTGATCTATCATAAAATGTGTCTTGATATAAATTTTACTTGCTTGATCTAATAAAAGTATAAGGAATATAATAATAGTAGCGTGTGATAATTTCATATTTAGTAAAAAATAATTTGCCTGCAAAGATACAACTTTTAATGATTTGTAATAACTTTTTTAATGTTTTATTTGTAAAAATCAGGAAGTTCCTCAAGAAATACATACTTTTGATTTACATAATCTATTTGATAGAAAATATGATGTAATCCATTGGTAACCATCAGGTTTTCAGCCTTTAAAGTCATATTATAGCGGGCTATTTGGTCAAAAATTTGCTGTGTTATTTTCACCTGAGGAGCTTTACATTCCACCGCTAGGAAAATGCTACCATCTGAACGATAAACTACAATATCATACCGCTTAGTTAGCTGATTTACTTGTATTTGCTTCTCTACATTCATCAAGGACTGAGGGTATTTTTTTTCTTTTAAAAGAAATTGTATTGTATGTTGCCTAACCCACTCCTCTGGAGTAAGAGAGACAAATTTTTTTCGTACTATATCAAAAATATATAATTTATTTTCACTATTTTTGAACCGAAATTCATACAATGGGAAATTTAATATTTGCATAGGTGCAAATATACAAAAAGTATATTATATAAGAATATAAAAAATGAATGAAGTTGAAAAAATTTTAGCTGAATTAGAAAAGAAAAATTATAGTCCTATTTATTATTTATATGGGGAGGAACCTTTCTTTATTGATGTTATCAGTGATTACATTGAGCGGAATGTTCTCTCTGATGATGAAAAAGCTTTCAATCAACAAATTGTATATGGAAAAGATATTACTATAGATGCTCTAATTCATTATGCCCGTGAGTACCCTATGATGGCGGAAAGAAGAGTCATTATAGTTAAGGAGGCAAAGGAACTTAACAGAACCATAGCCAACTTAGAACCTTATGTGAAAAATCCTTCTCCTACTACCCTCTTAGTAATCTGTTATAAATATGGGAAAATAGATGGAAAAACTAAATTGGCTAAGGAACTTAATAAGTATGTTTCCCTAGAAAGCAAAAAGCTATATGAAAGTGATACCCTTAAATGGATTACTAAGTATTTGAAAGATAATAATTATACCATTACGCAAGTGGCAAGCCAACTCTTAGTTAGCTTTCTTGGCATAGATTTAGGGCGTATAGCTAATGAGCTGAACAAGCTCAAGATTATTCTTCCTAAAGGTACAGAAATAACTCCTTCTCATATAGAAGAAAATATAGGTATTAGTAAAGATTTCAATGTATTTGAACTACAGAATGCTATTGGGAAAAAAGAATTTCCTAAAGCTATGCAGATTATCAAATATTTCAATGAAAACCAGAAAGACAATGCTATGCCTATGATTACTGAGAACTTATATCAGTATTTCAAAAAATTATTTATCTATTCTAGCTCTATCGGAAAGGCTGATGCTGAACTAGCAAGAGAAATGGGTATCAATCCTTTCTTTCTAAAAGATTACAAGGTAGCTGCAATGAATTATCCTTTGAAAAAGATTAGTTTTTGTATGGAAGTAATCAAGCAAACAGATCTTAAGAGTAAAGGTGTAGAGAGTGGTTCCATTAGCTATTATGACCTTCTTAAGGAGCTTATAGTAAAGATAATTTTTTAGCTACTCCTTAGTTGATTAAGGAACTGTACTACTTCTCTATGAGAAACCGTTTTATCTATGAAATGTGCTATCACCTGTTCTTTTTCCTGAATAGTTGCTCCTAATTGATTAAGTATATTTACCAGATGCATTTTCATATGCCCTTTCTGAATACCGTGAGTAATAAGAGAGCTAACAGCTGCGAAATTCTGAGCTAATCCTACACAAGCAATAATTTTCATAAGAATCTCAGCTGTAGGATTCTCAAGAATTTTCAAAGCTATCTTTACCATAGGATGAAGCTTAGTAAGCCCTCCAACAGTTCCTATTGCTAAGGGTAGTTCTATTTTAAAATGAAATCTATCTTCCTTTATATAAGCCTGTGTAAGGCTCTTGTATTTTCCTCCTCTACAGGCATAGGCGTGGCAGGCAGCCTCCACTGCTCGAAAGTCATTACCTGTGGCAATCACTACAGCATCTACCCCGTTCATCACTCCTTTATTATGAGTTACCGCTCTATATACATCTGCATCAGCTACAGCGATAGCCCGAACAAAATCCCTAGCAAAAATATTACCTTCTATATCATTATAGGTCATTTCACTTAAAGGAGCAGAAACTTCTGCCCGTACCAGACATTGAGGCGTATAGTTAGAAAGTATACTCATAAGAACCTCCAGAGAGCCTTCCGAAAGATGGATGAGAGCTTCTCTCTCTATTATTTGAGTCATTTGCTCAAGGCAGGAGTTAATAAAATTAGCTCCCATAGCATCACCTGTAAGGAAAGTAACAAACACTTGATAGTGATGTTCTAAATTATCAGTCATATCCTTAAGTATAATAGAAGAAATTCCTCCTCCTCGCTTACGCATATTTTCAGTGAGAGGTTCTGTTTCTTTATACAATATAGGCTCTATTTGATTAAAAAAGTTAAATAATATTTGTTTATCCCCCTCATAAAACAGATGTATATGACCTACTTTTTCCATACTCTGCACCTCGCACTTGAAACCACCTCGTTCTGACCAGAACTTCGCTGCCTTACTAACAGCTGCAACTACAGAGCTTTCCTCCAGCACCATAGGTACTGTATAATAATGTCCATCTATAGAAAAATTAGGTGCTATAGCAAAAGGCAACAGATAATTACCAATTGTATTCTCTATAAAATCATCGTGTAACAATTGAAGCTTCTCATCTGATAAATCATATTTAGAAAAAATCTCTAACTCTTGCAGATTATTCGATAGATATTTATTATAAACCCAATTTCTCTTTTCTTGTTTATTAAGTTTGGAAAAACCTTTTATCATAATGTATTTTTACCTGATATTTGTTGAATTTATTCTGTATAGAGACGCATTACTCGTTCTATCGCTCGAGTACAAATAGGACAAAAACCTTTTGGCTCATTGGATTTCATTCTACAATCCTGCATTGGACTATAAATTCCTTTAGATAGATATCCTCCTCCTTCAAAAGCTCCTATTTTATTCTTATATTTTTCAGTACGGGGTGTAGGAATAGGAGTCTTTTTATCCATCATATCTTTCCATTTACTCTGAAAATCAACCAAAGTGGTGATATTTGCTTCCCAAGGCTCCAGCTTCAAGTTATAGCGATTTCCCATATCTGTATCATAGTAATATTCATCGGCAAGACCTATAAATCCGTGCCCAAATTCGTGAACAAATACTTTATCAGAAAGCCGATCATCTGCTGTAACCAAATTTAGAAAATTATAAAATCCCCCTCCTCCATATTGATCAGTATTGACAAGAATACAAATCTGATCATATGGTAATTGTCCTGCTACATCAGCTACTTTGAAAATAGAAGGACAAGTAAGATAATATGGAATATCAAAAGTGTAGAAGTGTGTGTCAAACAATGTATTTTTATAAATCCTTTCTCCATCTATATCTGTTCCTTTCTCTAAAGAAGGAGCTTCTATAGCATAAATATTAAAATCTTGTTTATGTTTATCATATGGAGGTATTGTAAAAAGGTAATCTACCATTCTTTTCACATCACTGATAAACTTAGGAATATCATTTTGAGTATAGCCTTCTGGTAGAAAAACAAGGTCAACTTTTTTATTAGACTCCCCGTTATGTAAGATTGTTGTTACCGGATATTCTCGAATTGATTCTTTTATTATATGATAATCATCAGGAAGTATTTCTTTGGAATACAGGCTCTTGAATAATCCATCACTATATTTTCTTCTAGAAATTTCTACAATAATGGGCACTTTAGGAAAAGGTATTTGTAGAGGTATTTCAAATATTTGTACAGAATTTTTATCTTTTTCAGAACTCTGCCATTCCTCTACCAGTGTATTAAACCCCTTGGAATATATTATTTTATTCTCCTTAGCATCTTTTACTTCTATACGATATTCTCCCTGATTAGGGTGAATTAAGTGTGTATATGAGCCTCCAAAAAAAGGCTCCTGCTTCAGTCCTTTAAGAGATACAAAGGTGTTCTCTGAAGTTCCATAAAAATAAAAATCCAATCGTAAAGATTCTTTTGTAAAATAAGTATCATAAGATACTTGAGCTTTACCCAACCAATGACTTAATATCAAGAAAGAAAGCAAAAATATGTTTTTCATAATTAAAAATTTATATCTCCCTTGCAAAGATACAATTTTTTCCCTATAAAAAGAAATTTTTTAGCAGTAAATTTATTCTAATTTGTATTGCTTAATTTTTCTATAAAGGGTCCTCTCTGAAATTCCTAACTCTTTAGCTGCTTCCTTGCGCTTACCTCGATGTCTTTCTAATGATTTTTGGATAAGTTCAACTTCTTTATCCTGCAATGAAATAGGCTCTTCTTCTTGTATTTCTTCAGCAAAATCATAATTATTATGTTTATTGATTATAGAGGATGTTTTCTCGTTAGCAAGAAGCATCATTGTAGGTTCATCAGTATCTTTAGGATAAGTAACTTCCTGAGAACCGTATATTTTATGTATTAAGTTCTGGTTTTCTTCTTGTACTTTAGTCGTATTTCCTTCGTGAATGAGCTTGAAAGTAAGTTGCTTAAGATCATTCAAATCATTTCTCATATCGAAAAGAACTTTATAGAGAATCTCTCTCTCTGAAGAAAAATCATTCTCTGCCTTAGCTTGTGATACAGTAACAGGAAGATTATTACCTGCATCCTGAGGTAAATAAGAAAGAAGTGTCTCTGCTGATATTTCACGTTTTTGTTCTACAACAGAAATTTGTTCAGCTATATTCTTAAGTTGCCTAATATTACCAGGCCAACGATAACGAAGTAATTCCCTTACAGCTCCCTCTGAGAGCTGAATAGTAGGCATTCTGTATTTTTGGGCAAAATCTGAAGCAAATTTCCTAAATAATAAGTGAATATCTTCCTTTCTATCTCTCAATGGAGGAAGAAAAATTTCAACTGTATTTAACCTATAATATAAATCCTCTCGGAAAAGCCCTTTCCTAAGAGCATCTTGCATTTTGACATTAGTCGCCGCCACAATACGTACATCAGTTTTGCGAGGTATGGAATCGCCCACACGGATAAATTCGCCATTCTCCAATACACGTAGGAGCCTTACTTGAGCTGTAAGAGGTAGCTCTCCTACTTCATCCAGAAAGATAGTCCCTCCATTAGCCTCTTCAAAGTAGCCTTTTTTGTCCTCTTTTCCTGTATGTGTAAAAGTCCCTGCCTTAAATCCAAAGAGCTCCGAATCAATCGTTCCCTCTGGGATAGCTCCACAATTAATGGCTATATATTTCCCGTGTTTTCTATTAGAAAGTGTATGAATAATCCTAGCAAAAGCCTCCTTTCCAACCCCACTCTCTCCTGTTATAAGAACAGAGACATCCGTAGAAGCAATACGAACAGATTTTTCTATAGCAAGGTTTAGCTTAACATCATTCCCTATGATGCCAAAACGCTGTTTTACTGATTGAATGTCCATTTTATGGATTCCTAAATTAAAAATATAAAAACTTGGCAAATGTACAAAATTAATTTACAATACACAATTTACAAAGAATATTTGCCTTATCTAAAATATTTTTTATTACCTTTGCAGTTACAAATACATAGTTATATGATACAATCAATGACGGGTTTTGGAAAGAGCTCATTCCAAGTGTATAATAAGAAAATCACCCTTGAGATAAAATCACTTAATAGCAAATCCATAGACCTCAATATCCGTATCCCTCAGATATATAAAGAAAAAGAACTCTTCCTTAGAAAAATTATCTCTGATTATCTAGAACGAGGTAAAGTAGATTTTATCCTCAGTATAGAGAACTCATCTGAAAACACCTCTTCTTCTCTAAATATTCCTGTAATTCAGGGATATATTAAGCAAATGCAACTTATTACTCCTGAGGCTCCAGAAGTAGAACTTCTTAAAATGGCTGTACGTATGCCTGATGCACTTACCACTCCACTAGAAGAAGTTGATGAACAAGAGTTTAGCCTAATAGAAAAGAATCTTTACCTTGCTCTTGAACAATTAAAAGAATTTCGTTCTACAGAAGGAAATATACTAAAGAAAGATTTCTTGTTACGTATTGATAATATCCGAAAATATTTAGAACAAATAGAAATAATAGATATTGAACGACTTTCTGGAATACGTAATCGTATGGAAAAGTCAATTGAAGAAATTAAAGAACGAGTAGATGCAAATCGCTTTGAACAAGAAATTATTTTTTATCTTGAAAAATTAGATATTACAGAAGAAAAAGTTCGCCTTGCGAATCATCTCAACTACTTTATAACAACCTTAGAGGAAGCTCAATCCAATGGAAGAAAACTTGGATTCATTGCTCAAGAAATAGGAAGAGAAATAAACACTTTAGGTTCTAAAGCTAATAACGCCCAAATGCAACAAACTGTAGTTCTAATGAAGAATGAATTAGAGAAAATAAAAGAACAAGTATTGAACATATTATAATTATAGAGAACTCTAATTTGTAGAGTTCTCTATATAATTGAGAATTAAAAACTATATCTTTAATTTACTTGAAATTACCTCACAGGCTTCTTTTATTGCTAAATAAGTAGATATGAAATCTTTTTCATCACCATAGTATGGATCTGGTAGTTCTTTCATCTTCATTGGGGTATTAAGTTTATCCAATAAGAAAGATACTTTCTCCTTGTGTTCTTGGGAATTAGATAAGCTCAAAACATCTCTATAATTATTCTTATCCATTACAAAAATATAATCAAACCTTTCAAAGTCTTCCTTTACAAAAACTCTTGCCTTTAAGGATGAAATATCTATACCATATTGCTTTCCAACCCAAATAGAACGTTTATCTGGAGAATCTCCTATGTGATACCCTGCTGTACCAGCAGAATCTATTAAAAAAGAATTTTTGTCTAACATAGAACGTAATACACCCTCTGCCAAAGGAGAACGACAAATATTCCCCAAACAGACCATCAGTATACGTATCTGCTTCACTTTATTGCTTTATTTTTAAGGTCAAATCTGACAAGAATTTCCTAAACTGCTTATCTGTTTCATTGAGATTATCTACTGTTTTACAAGCGTGTAACACAGTTGCGTGATCTCTTTTTCCTATATATTTTCCTATATTTGCAAGAGATAATTTTGTATATTTTTTAGCAAAAAACATAGCCAACTGACGTGCTTGAACTACGTGCCTTTTCCTTGTCTTGGACTGTAATTCTTCCACTGTAAGCTGGAAATATTCAGAAACAATCTCTTGTATATACTCTACTGTAATCTCTTTCTTTATATTTTTTACAATCTTATCAACTGCTTTTTTAGCCAAATCAAGTGTTATTTCTCTCTTATTAAAGAGAGCTTCAGCCATAAGAGAAGTATTTACTCCTTCAAGTTCTCGGATATTTGTTTTTACATTTTGAGCTATATAATCCACAATTTCTTCGCTCATCTGAACACCATCACGGTATAAAATAGCATCTAAAATACGCTTTCTTGTCTCATAATCTGGTATTTGTAATTCTGCTGAAAGTCCCCACTTAAAACGAGAGAGTAGGCGCTGTTCTACATCTTGTATATCAACTGGAGCTTTATCAGAAGTTAGAATTAATTGCTTCCCATTCTGATGAAGATGATTAAATATTTGGAAAAAAACATCTTGTGTTCCTTGCTTAGAAGCAAAGAATTGTACATTATCTATAATAAGAACATCTATTTGCTGATAAAAATGAATAAAATCTGGACGATTATTATTCTTTGCTGCAACAGCATATTGCTTTGTAAAATCTTCAGCCTCAATGTATAACACTTTTTTCTTTGGAAATTTCTCTTGGATTTCATTTCCTATTGCGTGAGCTAAGTGAGTTTTACCAAGCCCAACTCCACCAAATATAAATAACGGATTAAAAGAAGTTCCACCTGGCTTTTGTGTAATAGCCATCCCTGCTGAACGGGCTAAACGATTGCTTTCTCCTTCAATAAAAGTATCAAAATTTTTATTAGGATTCAGTTGTGAATCTACTTCCACTTCCTTAATCCCAGGAACTGCGTAAGGACTAAATGGTTCTTGAGGTTTCTGCCCATAACCTAATCCCCCTACATCTGTTTTAGATTTTCGGTTTGTACTAGGTAATTGCTCTGTAGCTTGCTCTACTTTATTAGGATTATTCTCCATCTTGATATTATAAATCAATTTAGGACGAGTTCCTAATTCCTTAGTCAATGCACTCCAAATCAAATCAATATAATGATCCTCTAGCCATTCCATAAAGAACATACTAGGTACCATTATCACTAATGTATTATCTGAATTAAGTTCCACAGGTTCTATTGGCTTGAACCAAACTTCAAAAACTTCATCAGTTACATTATCTTTGATAAAGGACAAACAATTTTCCCAAATATTTCTTACATTGGCATTCATTAGTTGATATAATTTTTATACTTTTGCGTCTGAAAAAATAAGCAATAAATCATTGGGGCAAAGTTGCAACTTTTTTTTGAATAAAAAAAATTTTTTGAACTTTTTTTATAGTTCATATTCATTTATAAGTAGTGTTTTGTTTATCAATTAATTACATTAATTTTTATGGAAGATAAATTTATTTTTCAAATTCGCACTCGGTATGGAGAAACTGACCAAATGGGAGTTATCTACTATGGTGTTTACCCTCAATACCTAGAGGTTGCTAGAGTAGAGTGGCTTCGTAGCTTAGGCATCTCTTACAAAAAATTAGAAGAAATGGGAATTATGTTACCTGTAGTCTCTCTGCACATTGATTATAAAAAGCCTGCTGTATATGACGAACTTTTATCAATAGAGACTTCATTAAGGGAAAAACCTACTTCAAAAATCATTTTTGATTATCAGATATTTAATGAAAATAGAGACCTAATCATCTCAGCAAATACTACTCTTGTTTTTGTTGATAAGGTATCTTTCAAACCTATAAAATGTCCTACTTTTATCCTTGAAAAAATTCTTTTTTAAAATTTATTTCCTAATTCTTTCAAAATTATTGGAATTAGTAATTTATTTATTACCTTTGTGGCGAAAAACACTCATAAATTATGCTTGAAAATAAGAATATATCTAGAACAGAGCTTTCTGAAATAGGAGAATTTGGTTTAATAGATATTCTAACAAAGAACTTTCCTATAGAAAATCCATCTACTATTAAAGGAATAGGAGATGATGGAGCTGTAATAGATTTTGGGAATGAAAAAGCTATCATTTCTACAGATTTGCTTATTGAAGGAGTGCATTTTAACCTTGCTTATGTTCCTCTGAAACACTTAGGATATAAGGCTGTTATGGTGAATCTTTCTGATATTTATGCAATGAATGCTATTGCTACTCAGATAACCGTTTCTATAGCTGTCTCTAATCGTTTTCCTTTGGAAGCCCTAGAAGAATTATACGAGGGAATTCGACTTGCTTGTAATCATTACAAAGTAGACTTAGTGGGGGGAGACACTACCTCTTCTACGCGAGGACTCATTATTTCTATTACGGCGATCGGAAAGGCTTCATCTGATAAAATTACTTATCGAAACGGAGCGAAAGAAAATGACATAATCGTAGTTAGTGGAGATTTAGGAGGTGCTTATATGGGATTACAGGTGTTAGAAAGAGAAAATGAAGTATTCAAGATAAATCCAAACTCACAACCTGATCTTGATAATTACCAATATCTTATAGAACGACAATTAAAACCCGAAGCCCGTCAGGATATTGTTTTATTATTAGACAAACTTGGGGTTAAGCCTACTGCAATGTTGGATATTAGCGATGGACTTTCCTCTGAATTATTACATATATGCAAGCAATCCCAAGTAGGTTGTAGGCTGATGGAAGAGAGAATTCCTCTGGATCCTACTTTGATAAATGCTTGTGAGGAATTTGAATTAAGTAGTACAATGATAGCTCTTAGTGGAGGAGAAGATTATGAATTACTTTTTACAATTTCTCCATCCGATTATGATAAAATTAAAGGAAATCCCAATCTTAGTGTAATTGGTTATATTACTGATTATTCTCAAGGTTGTAATCTTATTACTCGTAATAATGAAGCTATTCCATTAGTCGCCAGAGGATGGAATTCTTTTAGGCAATAATATTTAGTTTTTCAGTTAATAATTAAAACAATCATTATGAAAACATTTTTTTATTTTATTTTTTTAACATTTATAACAGCTATAACCGCTCAAGAAAGTGACACACTAACCACTCGTTATAAAGTCCTTGCAAAAGGAAGTCTTTTTGTTACAGGAAATAATATATTGAATAGACAAGAAAAGAAAACCTCTGCCAATGACCCTAATAATGATATTTCTGGAAGTAGAAGTAATGATGATTTAACGATGGAATATATTGATATTGATAGAGATAAGCATACTTTTTCTTCCAGTTCATCCTCTGTTATTATTCCTAAAAAAAGTAAAATTTTATTTGCAGGACTTTATTGGACAGCCACTTATCCTTTTGAACGAGGAGAGAAAAAAGGAGATAAAATCTCTATAGTCGATACTCGAAGAGAACCTGTTGAGGAGGTCTTATTAAAGCTTCCTAAAGGGAAATATACTCCAATAAAAGGAGAATTTGTATTTGATGGAAATACTGACTCTCGATTTATAGAAAAAAATGCTCCCTATATCGTTTTCGCAGATATTACTTCTTTGGTTCAGAATGCTAAAAGATATGATGGAGACTATACTGTAGCCAATATTCGTTCGGCAAAAGGCTCCATTGAGGAGGGGGCTTGTGCTGGTTGGTCTTTAGTAATTGCGTACGAAAATACACAAGATCCGCTTAGAAAAATAGAAGTAAAAGATGGATTTATAGAAGTCAAAAATAGTAAAGATATTATTTTCAATAATTTCAAAATCCCTTCTAGTAGAAAAGAGGTCTTCCCTATCCTTATAGGAGGGGCTCTGGATGCTGATCTCCAACAAGGAGAGAATAAAATAGGTGTTTTTTCTAAAAAAGTAGGCGTTTATCTAGAAACAAAAACAAGAAAAGTTAAAAATTTCCTAAATAGTTCTGTCACTTATGCAGAAGACTATTGGGAAAACAGAAAGCCTAATAGTAAAAACACATTAGGTTTTGATATTTTTTCACTAGAAGTTCCTAACTATGATTTTGAAATATTTCCCATTGGAGGAGATTTTCTGAGAGTTAATTTCAGTACGACTAAGAATAATTTCTATACTTTTTTACTAGGTCTTGCTATTGATACAGAAGAAAATATCTCTCTAAGAGACGCCGAAGTAGATAAAATTCTCGGGAAACCTACCCAAAAACCAGTCGCTACGCCTACAGATAATGTAGCTCAAACGACTCCAAAAGAAAGTTCTCCCATCTCTAACGTTTCTCAGCCAGCAACACCTAAAAACAATACTACAAATACTAGTGTGGCACCTAATAAGCCTGAAACTATTCCTTCCAATGTTCATAGAATAAGTGCTGAAAATGTAAAAAAAGGATTCTACCTAATACTTGGAGCATATTCTAATAAGCAAAATGCTGAAAAATATATGTTTAACTTAAGGCAAAAAGGCGTTCACGCTGAAGGTTCCTTCTTCTACCCTACCAAGAACCTATACTATGCTTATTCATACTATGTTTCTTCCTATGAAGAAGCTTTAAAAAAGCAAAAAGAAGTCAATAGTATAAAAAATGGAAAGCCTGAACTTGAAAAAATGAAAGATGTTTGGATACTAATTGTGGAATAAGTATCAGAAAATCAATAATAAGGAATCATATATTTTATTGAAAATATTTTTTATATCAAACACCATAGATTTGATAAATATTTCATACTTTTGTAGTCTCAGAATTTGATTAGTAATGATAAATTTATTTCGAAAAAAAGAAGACAAATTTTCATATATAGAAAAGGGAGAAGGTTCTCCTATAATTCTTTTACACGGACTAATGGGAGGGCTTAGTAACTTTGATAAAGTCATTGACTTTTTTTCAAATAAATACAAAGTAATTGCTCCAGAGCTACCTATTTATGATTTACCTTTGCTCTCAAGTACTGTGAAAAATTTAACAAATTGGTTAGCAAGATTCATTACTTACAAAGGATTTGAAGAAGTTATTCTCTTAGGAAATTCTTTGGGAGGGCATATAGCTTTATTATATACCAAGCTTCATCCTCAGAAAGTGAAGGGACTCATCCTAACAGGAAGTTCTGGGCTATATGAGAGTGCTATGGGTGATAGCTATCCCAAAAGAGGAAGCTATGAATTTATCCAGAAAAAATGTGAAGATGTATTCTATGATCCTAAGGTTGCTACTAAAGAACTTGTAGATGAGGTATTTTCTATTGTTAATGATAGAGGTAAAGTAATCAAAACACTCTCTATCGCTAAGAGTGCTATTCGGCATAATATGGCAAAAGATCTCCCTAAAATGATGACTCCTACTTGCCTTATCTGGGGGAAAAATGATCCTGTAACACCTCCTAAAGTAGCCGAAGAATTCTATGAATTACTCCCTAATGCTACTCTTATCTGGATTGATAAGTGTGGGCACGCTCCTATGATGGAACATCCTGATGAATTCAATAATCATCTTCTTAGTTGGTTATCTAACAATAATTTATAAATGGAAATTAAGCAGGCTACCTTTGTAATAAGTAACACAGATGTAAAAAAGTGTCCTACGCACTCACTTCCTGAGTATGCTTTTATTGGACGCTCCAATGTGGGAAAGTCTTCTCTTATTAATATGCTTACTAATCACAAGGGGCTTGCTAAAACGTCTTCTAAACCTGGAAAAACTCAATTAATCAACCATTTCCTAATTAATAAAAACTGGTACTTAGTTGATTTGCCTGGATATGGTTATGCACAAGTTTCTAAGCAATCTAAAAAAACTTTCCAGAAATTTATCACTGATTATTTCAAAAAACGTAAGGAATTAGTCTGTGCTTTTGTTCTTGTCGATATCCGTCTTGAACCTCAGAAGATTGATTTAGAATTTATGCAATGGTTAGGTGAGAACCTTATTCCTTTTTCGATTATCTTTACCAAAGCTGATAAATTAACAGAAAAATCTATCACGGACAATATAGATAGGTATAAGAAGAAATTATTAGAGAACTGGGAGGGCATTCCTCCTTTCTTCATAACATCGTCAGAGAATAAAACAGGTAGAACAGAACTTCTTACATACATAGAAGAAATAAACTCCTCTCTAAAAGAAAAAAATATCTTTTAATCAGGCAAATAATGATACCAGATATAGAAAGACAAAGCAAAGAAATAATCAAGCAGTTTCAAGAGAAAAAATTACAAGAGTTATTACACTATCTGAACAAATATTCTCCTTATTATCAACGACTCTTCAGAGAGAACTTTATAGATATTTCACAGATTACCACTCTAGAAGATCTTTGCAAAATCCCCTCTACTTCCAAAGATGATTTACAACAACACAATAGAGATTTTCTATGTGTACCTCCTACAGCTATTGTAGATTATGCTGCTACCTCTGGTACTTTAGGGCTCCCCGTAACTTTTGGATTAACTGAAAATGATTTAGACAGATTAGCATATAATGAAGCTATTTCGCTCAATTGTGCTGGTATCCAAAAAGGAGATATTGTACAGCTTATGACTACTATTGACCGGAGATTTATGGCAGGGCTAGCCTACTTTTTGGGAATTCGTAAGCTCGGAGCAAGTATTATTCGAGTAGGAGCTGGTATTCCCGAGTTGCAATGGGACTCTATTACTTCTCACAATCCAAAATTCCTAATAGCTGTTCCTTCATTTCTATTAAAAATGATAGAATATGCTGAGAAAAATAACATTGATTACTTAAATTCCTCTGTAAAAGGAGTCATTTGTATAGGAGAAGCTCTTCGTCTTCAGGATTTTTCCCCAAATCTGCTTACTAAGAAAATTATGGAAAAATGGCCTTCTATTGAACTATTTTCCACCTATGCCTCTACTGAAATGAGTACAACATTTACTGAATGTAATCATAAAAGAGGAGGACATCATCATCCTGAGCTAATTATCACTGAAGTATTAGATGAAAATGGAAAATCACTTCCCTACGGAGAATATGGAGAACTTACAATAACGACTCTTGGGATAGAGGGAATGCCTCTTCTTCGCTTTCGTACAGGAGATATAGTTACTCTGTATGAAGGAACTTGTTCTTGTGGAAGAAATACCCTCAGAGTGAGCCCTGTTTTGGGAAGAAAACAACAAATGATCAAATATAAAGGCACAACCCTATATCCTCCTGTATTAATGGATTTGCTTTCTTCTTTTGGACAAATAGAAAATTACATTATTGAAATCAGTAATAATGAAATCCTAACCGATGAAATTCTCATAAAAATAGGTTCTCACACTCCTAGCGAAAGACTGAAAGAAGAGATTGCAGATCATTTCCGAGCAAAAATACGCGTTGTTCCTAAAATAGAATTTCATAAAATTGAAGATTTAGAAAAACAACTCTATCCAAAAGGCAATCGAAAACCTTTGAAATTCATAGATAAACGTATAAAAGATAAGAATGTATTCTAATTTTTGATGTTTTTAAAGAGTTTTATTTTTCTGATGTAATAAAGATAAATAATGGATTGTACAAGAAAATAATTTTTTTGTACTGATTTTTCTCTCTTTCGATAAAAATGAACTATATATCTATAAAATGAAAAATGTGCTTTTATGATAGCTATAGTATTTATTAATTTCCCTTGAAAAACAAAGTAAATACCCGCTATTCCATCCTGAACCATCCTAAAGAAAATAATAAAAATTAATCTTTCCTTAGGAAGATTTTTTAAAAGCGTAAAAAGACTATTACGAAAGTTTAGATATACCTTTTTAGGATTTTCGTATGATAAAGTTGCTGCCCCCAGATGAAATACTTCAGACTTACCTGTGTAATATACCTTATCCCCCCTATGTAAGGCTCTCCAACAGAGATCAATCTCCTCCTGATGAGCAAAAAAATCTTCATCAAATCCATTTAATTCCAGAAATACAGATTTTCTGATAAAAAAACATGCTCCTGAAGCCCAAAAAATCTCTCTATCATCATTATATTGTCCATTGTCCTCTTCTAAAGTATCAAAAATACGCCCTCTACAAAAAGGAAAACCATATTTGTCTATATATCCACCTGCCCCACCTGCATATTCGAATAAACTTCTATTGTTATAAGACTTTATTTTAGGCTGTATAATAGCAATTTCTTTATTTTCTTCAAAAATAGAAATTATAGGCGTTATCCAATCTGGAGTTACCTCTACATCGGAATTAAGTAAGCAATAAATATCAGCATCTATCCTTTTGAGTCCTTCATTATACCCCTTCGCATAACCATAGTTTTTAGAATTTTGGATAATTGTTACTTCTGGAAAATTATTTTTCAGAAAATTTATAGAATCATCTGTTGAAGCATTATCTATAATATATATTTTAGCTTCTTTAGAATAGGAAATTACTGATGGTAAATAATTCTCTAGAAGATGCTTTCCATTCCAATTAAGAATGACTACAGCTAATTTCATATTAAAATATTTTTGTGTCTCCTTATTTTCTCCAAAGTAAAACTATTCGAGATAATAATCAAAAGCTTCATAGATAACACTTTCTTCAACTTCTATGTTCCATATAGGAGTAGCTATATCTTTAAGTAAGACAAAATAAATATGACCATAAGCATTTTTCTTATCATACTTAAGAAATTTAAGAATTTTATCAATTTCTGCTGAAGTAAAATTCTCCTTGGGAAAATATTCTAATAGCGTTTTTTTTATCTCATTGAGCTTACTCATAGGAAAATCAAGTGTTTTATAGGATAGAAATGAAGCTAAGATCATTCCTATAACGACAGCTTCTCCGTGTAATAATCTCTTTTCCCTATGTTTTATTGAATATGATTCAATAGCATGTCCCAGAGTATGTCCAAAATTCAATATTTTACGTATATTTTGCTCTTTTGGATCTTCAGATACAATTTTATTCTTAATTTCTATCGATTCAAAGATAATTTCTTCAAGATTTTCGGTAGTAAATGTATCCAAATGTTTCATTTTTTCCCAATAAAAAGAGGATTGAATAAGACCGTGCTTGAACATTTCAGCAAGTCCACTGCGAAACTCCTCTTTAGGAAGTGTATTAAGATAGTTTATATCTATGAGAAGAAGTTTAGGATTATTGATAATCCCTACCTGATTTTTCAAAACTCCCAAATCTACTCCTGTTTTTCCTCCTATAGAAGCATCCACCATCGCTAAAAGGGTAGTTGGTATATTAATAAAATCAATGCCTCTTTTGAAAGTAGAAGCAACAAAACCTCCCATATCAGTAATAACTCCTCCTCCTATATTTATAAGCAAGCTTTTCCTATCTGCCCCTAAATCAGAAAGTGCATTCCAGAGAGAGATACAAGTCTCCAAATTCTTATTCTCCTCCCCTGCTTCCACTTCTATAATTTCTACTTCAAAAGGGAATTTCTGTAGAAATGTATAGACGCAACATTCGTGAGTATTAGTATCCGAAATTAAAAATATTTTAGAATATTTTTCCTTATTAATCCACTCTGATAAATATTTATATCCATCTTCTCCAAAATAAATCGTATATTCTTTTGTTTTTATCTCTTTCATTAGTTTGTAAAATTAGTCATAGAAATCTATCTTAAATTTTTCTGAAAAGCCTCTCTTTCTCCATCTCTCACCTGAATTATACCACAATAAGCATAATTTTTCTTTTCTAAAATATGTTTCATCACATAATTATCAAAATTTGTATCTACTCGAATTGAAAAAATAGAAATTTCCATAGAAATTTCTTCAGCCTGATCCATTATGTAAGAGGCAATCCCTTTCCCTCTGCCTTTCTCCCCTACAGCCATTCTGTGTATCACTGTATAAGGCTCATTATTAAGCCAAGCCCCTTTTATTTCTTTGTAAGTAGGTTCCTCCTTGTGACTGATTACTACATAAGCTATAATTTCCTGTTCTAAAGTAACTACATAGGCATATCCTTGTGCTATATCATTCTTTATAGTTTTCTCAAAAGGATAGCCATCTTGCCATTGTTGGCTTCCTTTTTGTTTCATAGACTCTTTTGCAAATAGAATAATATCCCAAACACATTTAAAATCTGAAATTTCTGCTTTTCTAAAATATTTTTCCTCCATTTACCCTTCTTAATTTCTATTTTTTCAATAATATTTTTTTTAAAATCATCTTTTTTCTATAACTTCTAATCCATTCTCCTTCTTCCTCAGTGACTAAAAAGGGATTATTTAGCTTCTTTCCTCTAAAATATCCAATTATATAATCAATAAATAAAGAAAATTTTCTCTTTTTATATGACAACTTAAGGCTTGCTAGGAAAGAAAGAAAAAAACCATAACGCAATCGATAGAACATCTCTCCTTGCATATATTGGGATTGCTTGTTATAAGCACTTGCTGTAGGTCTCAGATGCTTAACTATCAGGCTATCATCTACTTTTACTTCCCATTGATGGTACAGAGCTAATAATTCATCCACGGTATCCCACCCCATTGCTTCTTTTAGCCCTCCTATGGCTTGAAAGCAACTTTTTCTATAAGATTTTAAGGCTCCTCTAAGATGGTTTTTATTGGTAAGGCTCTCTAGCACCCACTCCCCTTTTTTTTCTATACTACAAACACCTCCACATATTCCTATTTTAGGGTTATTTATAAAATAGTTATTAAGTGTTTCTAAATAATTAGAAGGGAAAATAAGGTCTGCATCAAACTTACATATAATATCGACCTCTTCTAGCATTGAGAGTCCTGAATTAAAAGCTTGTACAACTTTCGCTCCTGGCAACCTAGAAATAGAGGAATTACGGTAATTACTCTGTATATTAGGATAATTTTGACAATAAAAAGATAATACCTCCTGAGTATTATCAGAGGAATTATCATCTATAACGATTATTTGATAAGGTAAATAGGTCTGTGCTAATAAAGAATCAAGAGTTAAAGACAAAAACTTTCCTTCATTATGAGCAGGAATAATTATCCCAAATCGCATCTTCTTAGATATTTATGGAAGCAAAGTGAAGTTCGAATAGGTGATAAGCTCCTTTTTCTGAGCTTCAAACTGTTCTTGACTGATAGCTCGAGTACATTTTTCGTGCAAGAAAACAGAATACCCAAGATTCAAGGCATCTATCATCGAAAAATATACACAATAATCTGCTGCCAAGCCTACAAAATGAAGCTCCTTAATGTTTAATCCTTTCAAATATCCATTAAGTCCTGTGTCTTTTAGCTTTTGATTATCAAAAAAAGCACTATAACTATCTATATTAGGATCCATTCCTTTTCGGAATATAGCTGCTACAGTATTAGTGTGTAATTCTGGACAGAAATCAGCTCCTGAGCTTCCTTGCACACAGTGTGGAGGCCAAAGTGTCTGAATATAATCATCTTTAGTTACTGAATCAAAGGCTTTTTTATCTTTATGCTGTGTAAAAAAGCTAAAATGATTCTCAGGATGCCAATCTTGGGTAGCTATAACGTGACCAAATTCAGTAATAAGCTGATTCACAGGACTTATTATAGACTGTCCATTAGGAACTGGTAGGCTACCTGTGATAAAATCATTTTGAATATCTATTAATATAAGTACTTTAGACATAAGTTAATAAGAATAAATAAATTAAACACCTTTTAGGTACAAAGATACAATTTATTGCCAATATAAACAAATTTTTTTACCTTTGTCTCCTGAAATAATATAGATGCAAATAAGAATTCATACCTTATTGAGTATCAAAAACAAATAATAATGATTACCAAAGAAAGCATAGATAAGGTATATGATGCTATTCGTATAGAAGAAGTTATTGGTGATTTTGTACAGCTAAAACGGGCAGGTTCTGGATACAAAGGATTAAGCCCTTTTACTAACGAACGCACTCCAAGCTTTTCTGTATCTCCCTCTAAGCAAATCTGGAAGGATTTCAGTAGTGGCAAGGGGGGAAATGCTATTGCTTTCCTGATGGAACACGAACATTTTTCCTACATAGAAGCCATTCGATATTTAGCAAAAAAATATAATATTGAATTGGAAGAAACAGAACTAAATGATGAAGAAAAGGAAAAAGCCAATGAAAAAGAAAAATTATTCTTGGCAAATGATTTTGCTAGAGATTTTTTCCACCAATCATTATTAGAAAGTGAAGAGGGAAAAGCCATAGGTATGACTTATTTTAAAGAAAGAGCTTTCACTGATGAGACTATAAAAACTTTCCAATTAGGATATGCTATTGACCAAAAGAGTGCCTTCACCGATACAGCTCTTAAAAAAGGAATAAAATTGGAATCTCTTGAAAAAACAGGACTTACCATTGTAGATGAGCAACAACACAAACTAGACCGCTTCAGAGGACGTGTAATTTTCCCTATTCTCTCTATGAGCGGGCGTGTTCTTGGATTTGGAGGACGTATTCTTTCCACTGAAAAAAAATTAGCCAAGTACCTCAACTCCCCAGAAAGTGAAATTTATCATAAAAGTAATATCTTATATGGTCTTTTCCAAGCTAAAAGCTTTATTAGTAAAGAAGATAACTGTTACTTAGTAGAAGGATATGCTGATGTAATTCAGCTATATCAAAGAGGAATCAAGAACACAGTAGCCTCAAGCGGTACAGCTCTTACTCAAGAACAGATACGCCTAATACACCGATTTACACCCAATATTACAATCCTTTATGATGGAGATTCAGCTGGACTAAAAGCAGCTCTGCGGGCTGGTGATATGATACTAGCAGAAGGAATGAATGCACGCATTTGTACCTTTCCTGACGGAGATGACCCTGATAGTTTTGCTAAAAAGAATCCATTAGAAGATATTTTAGAGTATTTTAAGGAGAATATACAAGATTTTATCCGATTCAAGGCATCATTATTAATCAAAGAAGCAAATAATGACCCTCTTAAGCGTGCTGATACAATCCGAAATATGATTGAGAGTATCTCTAAGATAAGCGATAATATCAAAAAAGAGATATACATCCGTGAGTGTGCTCAAATTATGGATATATCAGAACAAGTTCTTTTTGCTTCTCTTTCTCAAATATCCCAGCAACAACTTCTTAAGGCTGATAAAGAACTCCAGAGATCCAAAAAGGAACCGAAACCTCTCTCCGTTATAGTTCCTCAGGAAATCAACCCTATTCTAACATTAGAAAAAGAACTCATCAGATATCTTTTATTATATGGCCTTGAAGAATGTACTTTTGAAGAAAAGTTTCTTTTCTTTGATAAAGAAACAGGAGAAGAAAAAACACAAATATTCTCACAAAAAATGAAAGTTTTTGAGAAATTATTCTTAGAGCTACAAGCTGATGAAATAGAGTTAAGCACTCCTGAATTTAGAGATTTTTATACTTTTTTTATGAAGAAATTCCAAGAAGGATTACAAGATACATCTTCAATTATCAATGAAATCCCTCTTGAAATAGCCAATCAAGTCGCTTCATTTCAAGCTCAAGAAGAAAGCCTTCATCTAGATAAATGGTTTAGTAAAAAAGGGGTCGTTGTCAAGTCCAAAATAGAGGAGCTTCCTTATACTATCACAGGAATTATCCTAAATCTACGCAAAAGATTAATTGACAATAAAATAAAAACTCTAAAAGAAGAAATCTCTATCCTAGAAAATGAGGATAAAGACCCTTCTTCTATTTTCCTTGAAGTAATTGAATATAATACACTTAAAAATACTATAGTAAAGCGTTTAGGGTGGAATATGTAATGCTTTATCCTTTATAATTTTCAATTGCTTCTAAGATTATAGCACAACCTTTCTCTATTTCCTCCTCCGATATAGTAAGAGGTGGAGAAATTCTCACTGCACGAAGCTCAAATAACAACCAAAAGAATATAAAACCTCGCTGATGTGCATATAAAATAATGTGATTAGCCAAGTCTATATCTTCTACAATTACAGCAAGCATTAATCCTTTACCATTAATGGATTTTATTTTAGGATGCTGTAAAAGTTTCCTGAAAAGTTGCTCTTTTTCAAGAGTTTCCTGTATCAAATTTGTATGTAATAATTCCTTCAATGTTGCTAAAGAAGCAGCCGCCACCACAGGATTTCCTCCAAAGGTAGTAATGTGAGACATCTTGGGATTATCAGCAAGTAAGTGCATCAAATCATATGAAGCTACAAAAGCTCCACAAGGTAAGCCACTTGCCATTCCTTTTCCTATAGCTAAAATATCAGGAACTACATTATAATTTTCAAAGCCAAATAACTTTCCTGTTCTACCAAAACCAGGTTGTATTTCGTCCAAAATCAATAATGCTCCTACTTCTTCACAACGTTTCTTTACTTTTAACAAATAGTCATTCTCTGGAGTGATAAAACCAGCTCCTCCTTGGATAGTTTCAAGAACAACGCCCGCTGTTTTAGTCGTGATTTTCTCTATTTCTTTCTCATTATTGAACTCTATCCAGGCTACATCTGGTAAGAGAGGACGAAAAGGTTGTTTACGAAGCTCATAATCCATAATACTCAAGGAGCCTTGTGTATTTCCGTGATAAGCCTTTCGAGCCGCTATAATCTGAGAACGTCCTGTTGCTCGTTTTGCTAGCTTAATGCTCCCTTCTATTGCTTCTGTTCCTGAATTTACAAGATATGTAGTTTCCAATGGATCAGGAAGATTCTCCGCTAATAATTTACAAAATTCCACAGCTGGAGCTTGAGCATATTCTCCATATACCATTACGTGCATATACTTACTAACTTGCTCTTGAATAGCTTTTACCACCTTAGGATGACAATGTCCTAGAGTACAAGCAGATACTCCTGCAACAAAATCCAAATAAGCCTTTCCTTGAGTATCATAAATATAAGATCCTTCTGCCCTTTCTACTTCCAATCCTAATGGATATAATGAAGTAGGTGCTTGATATTGTAAAAATTCTTCTTTCATTTTTGTTCTGATTGTTTCATTTTCTTTATTCTAAGGAGAATATTTCCTTGTAATAGGATTTTCATATATTCTGCTCTAGGAATTTCAAAAGCTCCTAGATTATGTAGGTGATCATTATATACTTGACAGTCCAATAGTAAATAATTTTTATCCTTAAGTTCCTTTACTAGGCTTATGAAAGCTACTTTACTAGCATTAGATTCTTTCGAAAACATACTCTCTCCACAAAAGATTCCATTTCCTAAATCCACTCCATAAAGCCCTCCTACCAGTTGTTGGTCTTTCCATACTTCTACAGAACGAGCCAACCCCAATTCATATAATTTTGTATAAGACTCTATAATACTATCACTTATCCAAGTGCCTTGCTGATCTTTCCTAAAAATATCTTTACAAGAGGTAATTACCTCCAAAAAATTTTGATTAAAAGTTACAGAGAACATATGCCTATTAAGAATATTTCTCATCGTTTTATTCACTTTGTAATCCTTAGGAAATACCACCATTCTCTTACTAGGAGCCCACCAAAGAATAGGTTCTTCTTTATTAAACCAAGGGAATATTCCACTCTTATAAGCTAAAATAAGCCTTGGAACAGACAAATCTCCCCCAATTGCGAGAATACCTGTTTTATCAGCTTGCTCGACAGGAGGAAAAAAAAGATTTTGGGTTAGTATATACATTAAAATATTGGTTACATAACAAAAAATTCTTTACATTACTTGAAAAAATACCAAATAATACCCAACCGGATTTTCCAATCTCTGTAGGGTTGTGAAGGGGCTACATAATAATTATTATTACCTAAAAGTGCCTCCAGATGTTCCACCGTAAAGAAAATCCTCATTGTTCGCACTTTTGCATTAAGAAAGAAATCTGTAATAGAATAATTTCCTATTTTTTCTCTTGATTGAACTTCAAAATCAGCGATCAAAGGATTATACTGATTGGCATAATAACGTGTAAAATACCTAAAAGATAAGCCTGTCTGTAAATACATTGCCTTTTTAAACAAATATGAACTAAAATACAAAGTATTACGTGTGGTAAAAGAAGGCACATTGAATATATTGTCGCTATTCTGTAGTACCTGCTGATACATAAGAGTATTATCTAGGCTCCATTTACCAAAATGTAATTCTTTTTCACCTACTATTTTAAGATATTGTATATTTCCAGCATATTGAGAAGGCTGTGATAGCCCTCTTTCTCTATTATTAGTAGAAACTAGCTTAAAATAAGTGTAATTATTGATATTAGTGATATCTAATGAAAGTTTTCCCCATTGCGTTTTTGCACTTGCGAATAAAGATTGTATATTCTCCTTGGAAAAATCATCCAGATGATACCAATTATAATTTTTATAATCACTTTGATAAAGTAAAAAGTTGAAATTAGGCACTTTAGAAGTTAGATTCACACCTGCTGAAAGAGTGTTTTTTTCATCAAAATCATAGGACAAACTCCCTTTGAATTCTGTACCTAATAATTTTCCTAAAATCATTTGTTCCGCTTGTGCGTCGATAGAGAATCCTTTATAATATTTTTGCCAATGCCCCCCTAAGCCATAATCTGTTCCTTTAATTTGGTGAGGTATGAGGTTTCCCGAAGTATCTATAAAGATACCTTTTGCAAAATAATTATAAAAATAAGACTTCCCATAAAGATATGTCTTTCCTAAGTACGGCAAAGAAAGCTCTGCTCCTATCCTATTGGTAAAAGTTTGTAAAGAATGCTTATCGTGAAGGTTCCTTAGTGTGAAACTTTCCCCAAAAAAATTATTTGTCGCTACAGCTGACTGGTCATAATAGTAATTTTTTGTTTCATAAAGCATTTGGTGCTTTAGAAGGACTTCCGAGTTTATTTCTCCTGAAGAACGTAAAAAATTATACTGATGCTGTAAGAAATAATGCTTTGTTATCTGAGCAGAAGTAACATCCGAAAGAGCTATATCAAGCCTTGCACGGTTACGAAACTGCTGTTCTCCTTGCGAAAACTGTTCAGGATATAATAACCCTCCATTCTCTTGCCTACTAACGTCCTGATTGGCATAATGAGTCATCAGCAAGTATTTTTTATTCTTAGAAAAATAGGAACCTCCTATAAAAAAATTCCCTACTGAAGAGAGAATATTCTTATAATCTCCTAATGAACGTAAGGCATTATAACGAACAAAAAAATTAATTTCAGGAGTTAGGTTGGCTGAAAAGAAAGATTGTAACATCTGTCCTTGTGAAATTCCTGACTTAAAAGAAAACTCTGACATCGGAGTCGGAAGTCTATAATAAGGAACATCAAGAGCTTCTGTAAAATAGAAACTATTCCCTCTCATTCCAAAATTTGGAGTAATTCCATTTTTTCTATAATCATAAGCCAGTGAAGTATAAGTCTGCCCCATATTCTGGAATGGAAGATAAGCAAAGAGATCCTTTCTAAGAGGATTTTGCTTATACATAGCCTTTACAGTAAGAGTTGTATCTATAGAAATTGTATCTCTGAAGACAGAAATAAGTTTGTAATCACGAGATGACAATTCTATACTATCTTTCTGCTTTATTTTAGGTCTTATTGACTTAAATCTAATACTATCTTGTGCAAAAACACCTATAGAATATAATATAATTAGCAAAAAGAATAGTTTTTTATACATTTAATTTCTTATTTTAATAAAATTACACTAAAGCAATGTTTTCTGATACAAGTTCCACCAGCGTTCAGGAATAATTCCTTCACAAGCTCTTAAATAATCTTTCTCTGTACAAGGAAGCATAGAAGTACCTAAGGAATCTTCATTAGGAAGTATCCACCAGCGACCCGTACGATTACTTTTATAAAATTCTATTGTGAAATCTTCCAGAAGAACTATATGTTTTGTATAGTTTGTATCATTTATAGTAGGAAATTCTTTTATTCTGAAATTAACTCCTTCTATAAAGTACCATAATATTTCTCCTAGTAGCATTCTTCCTCTTACTGTATTGGGAATATTAGATATTCCCAAAACCGAGAGCTGAGAGCTCAATCCCGCATACCTACTTATAGTACATATTTCTCTTCCTGTGAATCCATTGACTAATCCCTCTGGTTCGTCTATATCAGAAGCCTGAATAGATGTCATATTTAGGCTCATAATATCTATATTTCTCAGAATAGGCTCTACTTGCTCCATATATTGAGTAATTTCCCCTAAACGATAGCTCTCAAAGTACATTTTTTGTAGTAAATCCTTTGATTCTTGTGGATTATAGTACGTTTGATAACCTATATTAGTAAAATGTTGCAAATTTGTTGGCGGTTCCATCAGTATACGGCTCACATAGCTCTGCTCAGAAAAGATTTCAGTATCATCACCAAAATCAAAAAAAGCACTTACTGAAGCAATATTCACAAGCTGTTCCAAATGGTCAAAAGCACGATACAAAGCATAGGTATTATCCTGATTTCCTCCTATTAATACAGGTATTATTCCTCTTTTTAATAGATATAATGAAGTCTCCTTAATAGCTAAAAAAGTATCTTCTTGAGTGATTCCTTCTGGAATATTACCTAAATCTGCCAATGAAACACCCCAATTCCCTAAGTAAAGAGAATAAAAATACTCCCTGAATGAATTTTTTAGTATATTCTCGCTATTATATAAAGAAAAAAAAGCTATTTGAACACCATCTAGAGAAGGAATTCCTTCTTTTCTTGTATGCTTGAGTATTTTTCCTCCTATTGTTTGTGGAAAATAGCTTTTATTTATAAAATAATCTTCTATAGGATATAAGAAATCTAACATCTTAAAAAATATGACATTATTATATCTCTAAAATTTATTTTTTAGAGTCGTGCAAAGATACATATTTATGTCTATCCTACAATAAAATTAGTAAATTTTGTGAGTCTTATTTTTTATTTGGTATTTTTTTATTGGTTTTTAAGTCAATAAATCAGAAATCTTTACATTCTACATAATAGAAATTTATAAAGTATTTTTCTTTGGAGTATCAAAAAAAATTGTACCTTTGTACCTTTCTTTTCAAGACTAAACTAAAGTATGAATAATAAGGTATTGACTGTAGGTTCTTTAGCCTTTGACACCATTGAGACTCCTTTTACAAAAATAGAAAAAACTATGGGAGGAGCAGCGTCTTATAGTGCCTTGGCTACATCTATATTTGATGTGGAACAAACATTAGTATCGGTTGTAGGAGAGGATTATCCTTCTTCTTTTATGCAAGTTTTTGTAGATCGTGAAATAGATATCTCTGGAGTAGAAATTGTAAAAGGAGAAGATACTTTCTTCTGGAGCGGTCGTTATAAGACCAATATGAACGAAAGGGAAACACTTGAGACGAAAGAAAATGTATTGAGAGATTATACACCAATATTACCCCTTAATTTTAGAGATGCTTCCTTCATCCTCTTAGGAAACTTAAGCCCCAAAACTCAGCTACAGGTCTTGGAACAGCTTGAAAATCCCAAGCTAATATTATTGGATACAATGAACTATTGGATAGAACACAGTTCTGAACTACTAGAACAAGTAATCTCTAAAATAGATGTTCTTTGTATAAATGAAGAAGAAGCCCAATGCCTTACCAAAGAAAGAAGCCTTATTAAAATGGCAAAAACACTCCAAGATAAAGGTGTTTCTTATATAATTATAAAAAGGGGAGAATATGGAGCTATGCTCTTCCATCAGGATAAGTGTTTCTTTACACCTGCCTTACCCTTAATAGATGTATGTGACCCCACAGGAGCAGGTGATACTTTTGCAGGAGGATTCATAGGATATATAGCTAAAACAGGAGATACTTCTTTTGAAAATATGAAAAATGCACTTGCATATGCCACGACCTTAGCTTCTTTCTGTGTAGAAAATATAGGAACTGAACGATTACTTACAGTAAGCAAAGAAGAAGTACTTCGTCGTCTTTTCTGCTTAAAAGAATTAACCCAATTTGATATTAATATTGTTTAGAAAATGAGTGATGCTATAAAACACGAATGTGGAATTGCTCTTCTAAGACTTCTCAAGCCTTTAGAGTATTATAAGGAAAAATATGGATCCGCTTTCTATGGTATCCATAAAATGTATCTGTTAATGGAAAAACAACATAACAGAGGACAAGATGGAGCTGGAATTGCCAATATAAAGTTGGATATGGAGGCTGGAGAACGCTATATTAACAGAGTTCGCTCAAATGATACCCAATCTATTCAGGATATTTTTAAGCAAATAACCTCACATATCAATGATATATTAAAAGCATCTCCTGAAATCAAAAATAATATACCAGAACTAAAACGTCTTATTCCATATTTGGGAGAAGTATATTTAGGACACGTTCGTTATGGTACTTTTGGGAAAAATAGTATAGAAAATGTACACCCTTTCTTGAGGGAAAATAATTGGATTTACCGAAATCTAATCTTAGCTGGGAACTTTAATATGACTAATGTTACTGAACTATTTAATAGATTAGTAGAATTAGGACAGCACCCTATAGCAAAATCAGATACTATTACCATTATGGAACGTATTGGGCATTTCTTGGATATGGAAGTGGAGGAATGCTACCGAAGACTCAAACAAAATGGAATAAGTAAAAAAGAAGCTTCTCCACTGATAATGGAACAGCTAGACGTGATCAAAATTCTCAAAAAAGCAGCTTCCCGATGGGATGGAGGTTATGCTATGGCTGGAATTATAGGGCACGGAGATGCGTTTGTAATACGTGATCCTGCAGGTATTCGTCCTGCTTATTATTACAAAGATGATGAGATAGTTGTAGTAGCTTCTGAAAGAGCTGTTATTCAGACTGCTTTCAATGTTAATTTTGAATCCATACAAGAGATTCCTCCCGGAGCTGCTATTATAATTAAAAAAAATGGAAGCAGTTTTATAGAGCAAATATTACCTGTTCTGGAAAGGAAAGCCTGTTCTTTTGAGCGAATATACTTCTCTCGTGGAAGTGATCAGGAAATTTATCTGGAAAGAAAAAAATTAGGTGCTTTACTATTACCAAAAGTACTTAAATCAATTGATAATGACCTTGATAACACCGTTTTTTCTTATATCCCCAATACAGCAGAAACTTCTTTCTATGGGCTTATAGAAGCTGTTTCAGAGAATCTTAACGAGGAGAAAAAACAACTTATTCTTCATTCTAAGAAATCTCTTACTGAGGAAGAACTTACACGAATTCTTTCTATCCGACCTCGTATTGAAAAAGTCGCTATAAAAGACGTTAAGCTTCGGACTTTCATTACAGAAGATGCTGGCAGAGAAGATATGGTAGCTCACGTGTATGATATTACTTACGGATCTGTTCGGAAAAATAAAGATAATCTAGTCATTATTGATGATAGTATTGTTAGGGGAACAACTCTTAAGAAAAGTATTCTCAATATTCTTAATCGGTTAGAACCTAAGAAAATCACTGTGCTTTCTTCTGCTCCTCAAATTCGTTATCCTGATTGTTATGGAATAGACATGGCTAGATTGGAGGATCTTATTGCTTTTGAAGCAACCCTTGAGTTACATAAACAAAGAGGAACCTATGGAATCATAGAGGATATTTATAAAAAATGTCTCCTACAGAAATCAAAGCCTGATGAAGAAATTGTTAATTATGTAAAAGAACTTTACGCCCCTTTTACTGATGAAGAAATCTCTCAAAAAATTACCGAATTGTTACGTCCTGAGGCGATGCAATGTGACTTAGATATTATCTTCCAGAGCGTGGAGAATTTACATAAAGCCTGCCCTAAAAACTTAGGTGATTGGTATTTCACAGGTAATTATCCTACTCCTGGAGGAAATAGAGTGGTAAACCAAGCTTTTATCAACTTCTATGAAGGAAATAAACAAAGAGCTTATTAAAATTCAATTATAATAAACTACTAGAATAATTATGATATATTGAGTATTTATAACATTACTTATTCAAGCTATATCCCAAGATAATATTAGTTTTTATGTACTTTGACTTAATATAATTAATAACAGATAACCACAAGAGGTAAATCAAAAAGATAAAAATATGGAAAATCTGAAAATTAAAGGAAATATTTGGATAGAGACAGAATCAGGATTAGAAATTGGAGCTATAAAAGCCTCTTTATTGGAACAAATTGACTTATTAGGTTCTATCTCAGAAGCAGCAAAAAAACTAGATATTCCTTATCGCCGTGCTTGGGGAATGATACAAGAAATGAATACCCATTCGTCATTTGAAATTGTAGCCAAAGAAGCCGGAGGAAAAGCTGGTGGACATAGCATCCTTACTGAAGAAGGAAGAAAAATACTCCAATATTTCAAAGATATAGATAACTCTCTGAAACAATATGATAAGGATAACAATAATAATTGTTTCACTGGTTGGAAAGATATATAAAAAGTTATTGTATATATGCAAAAAAAATTGTAAATTTGCATAACAATAAAAGAAAAATACTGATATGGAAGAAAAAAGTCTGCCCACCTTGGGTGAGTTCATTATTGAAAAACAGCGTGATTTCAAGTACTCTTCAGGAGAGTTCTCACGGCTGATAAGTTGTATTCAAATTGCCTCTAAAATGGTAAATAGATCCATCAATAAAGCTGGAATAGCCAACATATTGGGTGAAGCTGGAAACCAGAATGTGCAAGGAGAGGAACAACAGAAATTAGATGTTATTGCTAATGAAACTTTCATCAAATCACTTTCTCAACGAGAAGTAGTTTGTGGTATTGCCTCTGAGGAAAATGATAGCTTCATAGAAATCAAAAGTGGAGCCAATTCTGAACTAAGCAAATATGTTGTTTTAATTGATCCCTTAGATGGCTCTTCTAATATTGATGTGAATGTCTCTGTAGGTACTATCTTTTCTATTTATAGACGAATTACCCCTGCAGGAACCCCCGTTCAGCTAGAAGACTTCCTACAAAAAGGAGTTAATCAAGTAGCTGCAGGATATATAGTATATGGTTCCTCAACAATGCTTGTATATACAACAGGAAATGGAGTAAATGGATTTACCTTAGATCCCTCTTTAGGAAGCTATTACCTTTCACATCCTAATATTAAATTCCCACAGAAAGGGAAAATATATTCTATTAATGAAGGGAATTATATTAAATTCCCTCAAGGAATTAAGAATTATATAAAATACTGTCAAGAAGAACAAGGAGATCGCCCTTACACTTCTAGGTATATAGGTTCCTTAGTTGCTGATTTTCACAGAAATATGATAAAAGGAGGAGTATATATGTATCCTTCGACTTCACAATCTCCTAACGGAAAATTGCGACTATTATATGAGTGTAATCCAATGGCTTTCCTAACAGAACAAGCGGGAGGAAAAGCTTCCAATGGATTTGAAAGAATTTTAGAAATAGAGCCTTCTGAATTACATCAGCGCATACCTTTCTTCTGTGGAAGTCGTGATATGGTAGATACTATTGAAAAATTTATGAGAGAAGCCCAATAACTAAATAAAAAATACCCATTATTTTATTAATAATGGGTATTTTTTTATTTACTATAAAATATCTATTACTTTGGAAAGTCTTTCTGTAATTTCTTCTATAGAGCCTATACCATTTATAGAATGATACTTCCCTTGCTTTTTATAAAACTCTATAAGAGGAGCCGTTTTGTTATTGTATTCTTCAAAACGGAATCGAATTTTATTTTCATCCATATCATCTGTACGACCACTGACCTTTCCTCTTTCTATAAGCCTTGATATTAATATTTCATCCTCAGCATCAAGTGCTAAAGTGCCACTAATATTCATATTTTTAGAAGCTAAAAACTGGTCTAAGGCTTCTGCTTGAGCTATGGTTCTAGGAAAACCATCAAAAATAAATCCCTGAGCATTAGGATTTTTCTCTATTTCTTCTTGGAGCATCTTGATAGTTACTTCATCAGGAACCAATCCTCCATTATCCATATAGGATTGAGCCAATTTCCCCAATTCTGTATTTTCTTGTTTATGCTTTCTGAATAAATCTCCTGTAGAAATATGGATAAGACCATATTTTTCTTTCAAGAAAGCCGCCTGTGTACCTTTCCCTGCTCCTGGTTTTCCAAATAAAACCAAATTTTTCATATTTTCTATATTTAATTGATATATTTCCGGAAGATTTCTACCTAATTCGTCATAATCTAATCCATAACCTACAATAAATCGATTGGGTATAGAGAAACCTATGTTATGCACTTCTAAATTCTTTTTATAAGCTTCTGGCTTAAAAAATAGAGTTACAATACGCAAAGAAGCTACTTTTTTATCTTCAAAAAAAGCATAAATTTCCTCTAAAGTATTCCCTGTATCCACGATATCTTCTAGTACCACAACATCTCTTCCTTCAATATCAAAAGGAAGCCCAAAAAGTTGCTTAACCTTATGTGTAGTTTGCAAGCCTTCATAAGAAGAAAATCTTACAAATGATACCTGACAATCCCCTTTATATGCTCGAATAAAATCAGAAGCAAACATAAAAGACCCATTGAGAATAGAAACAAAAAGAGGAATTTTCCCTTTCATTTGTTCAGCTATCTCTTTTGTTAGTCTCTCCACTTCTATGGCTATTTTCTCTGCTGAGATGTATGGACGAAACTCTTTGTTATGTATCTTGATTAGCATAAAACGAATTTTTGAAGCTACAAAGTTAATATTTTTTTTCAAATTGAAAAAGTTTTTCATACTTTTTCTTTTGAAGAAATACAAAAATATTCTATCTTTGCAGTGCTAAATAAAATATTTTGTACGCTATCCTAGATATCGAAACTACGGGAGGAAAACTCAATGAAGAATCCATTACTGAAATTGCTATTTATAGATTTGATGGTATTTCTGTAACTGATCGCTTCATTTCCTTGATTAACCCTGAGAGAAAAATAGATACATTTGTCCAAAAACTAACAGGAATATCTGATAAAATGGTGCGTAATGCTCCTAAGTTCTATGAAGTAGCTAAGCGTATTGTAGAGATTACAGAGAATTGTGTTCTTGTAGCTCATAATGCTTCATTTGATTATAGGATGCTTCGCTTGGAATTTCGCAGATTAGGATTTGATTTTCAAAGAAATACAATCTGTACTGTAGAAATGTCACAAAGATTACTTCCTTCACAAAAATCATATAGTTTAGGAAAGCTAGCCCACTCATTAGGAATTCCTCTAACAGACAGGCATAGAGCTAATGGTGATGCTTTGGCTACTTTACATTTGTTCAAATTATTAATTACTAAAGATATTGAAAAAACTGCCCTGACAAAATATGTTAAGCAAAATATAAACAATTCTATCTCCTTTCATTTGTTATCCATTTTGGATACATTACCTAATGAATTAGGAATATACTATATTTACAACAAAGAAGGTAATATCATCTTTTTATCAAAGGGAAAAAATATATACAAATCTGTAAATGAACATTTTACATCTTCCCGTAGAAGAGATATTTACATACAAAAGAATGTAAGTAAGGTAATGTACGAACTCACTGGAACAGAACTTATAGCTTCCTTAAAAGAAAAACAAGAACTCTCTGTAAATACCCCTCTACTTAATAAAACTAAAAAAGAAAAAGAGTTTCCTTACACCTTAATAGCAAAAACTACCTCAAAAGGATATACAGCTCTTTCCATAGAATTAGCGACACCTTCACAAGAGATACTTGCTATTTTCAGAACGAAAGAAGAAGGACTAAATTTCCTTTTCAGAATAACTGAAGAATATACTCTTTGCACTAAAATTAATGGTTTTTCACAGGCTAAGACTTATTGCTTTAATCACTCAATAGGCAAATGTAATGGAGCCTGTATGAGCGATGAAGCTCCCGAAGAATATAATATCCGAGTAGAAAAGGCTCTTGAACAATATACTCTTCGAGAGAGAACTTTTGTAATCCTTGATAAAGGGCGTTCTTTAGAAGAAAAAAGTATCATTTTTATCGAAAGAGGGTGTATCAAAGGATATGGATTTGTCCAATTAAACCACCAACTTGAAAGCCGATTCTTACATAATATTATCCAACCCATTGAGCACACATTCAACAATAGATATCTTGTAGAATATTCACTGAGAAAACACTCTTTAGCAAGACAAATTGCAATAAAAGACTAATATATTAGTTGCTATAATATTTTTTTTGTACCTTTGCCACTCAAAATTATCATAAAACTATGAAGAGACGAACTGTCTTTAATTTAGTAATCTTTGCTTTTATCCTCTCTTTTTTCACAACTAATTTAGGATATGAATCAAAAATATTATTGCAAAGAATTTTCTCTTCTCAAGCAATAATACTTCCTTCTGAGGAACAATATTTGATAGATCCAGACTGGACTCTCAAGGATAGAAATAATAAGGAATTTTCTTTTTCTCGCTCCAATGGAAAAGTAAAGTTTGTCTATTTCTTTTCTTCTTGGAGAGCTATGAGTATCGCAGACCTCATAGGAATCCAAAAGCTATATGATGACTATTCTCAAAAAGTAGATTTCTATATCATTACCAATGAACTTCCTGAGCCTGTAGAACAAAAACAGAAAGATAGAAAATTTACCTTTAAGGTAACTTATCTTATTCAAGAAGTAAAAATGCCTTTTGACCCTGAAAAAATACCTTCTGGTTACATTATTGACCAGAATAATAAAGTTATCGCACAAGGCTTTGGAAATACTCGTTGGAATAGTGACAAAGTACGTACTCTATTAGATTCTCTTTTATAAAAATCAAAAAATACAAATAT
Organism: uncultured Capnocytophaga sp.; assembly: GCF_963525585.1. NCBI lineage: Bacteria > Pseudomonadati > Bacteroidota > Flavobacteriia > Flavobacteriales > Flavobacteriaceae > Capnocytophaga > uncultured Capnocytophaga sp. The sequence continues at coordinate 36,737 of NZ_CAURLX010000011.1, forward strand.
AATCATAATGAAAAAGATATTACAAAATAAGGATATTCGTTTTTGGGGGCTTCAAGTTCTCTTAGCTATTTTGCTTGTATGTACACTAATATATATAGCTCTTATATCTCTGGATAGCTGGACTCGCCATAATGAGTTTGTAATTGTCCCTGATTTATCTTCTAAACCCTTGAGTGAAGTTGAGAAAATCCTAGAGGATAATCACCTTCGGTTTGAAGTAGTTGATTCTGCTAACTATAATGATAAAATTCCCAAATATGCCGTTATCAGCCAGAGTCCTGAAGCCAATGAAAAGGTTAAGAAAAATAGAAAAATATACCTTACTTTAAATCCATCTAACTACCCAAAAGTTACAATACCTAGAGTTATCCAGCTTACTTACAGAAGTGCTGATGCTACCTTAAAGTCTGTAGGGCTTTCTGTAGGGAAGGTAACTTATGTGAATAATATTGGAAAAGACGTCGTTCTTAGAATGTTTTACAAAGGAAAAGAAGTAAAACCAGGAGACTTACTTATCAAGAAATCTATTGTAGATTTGGAATGTGGTAACGGATTTGATCCCAATAATCCTGAAATAAATTTCCCAACAAGTACAACTGAAGATAATTCACAAGAAAATCAGATTGATTTCTAAATTATTGGAAACCAATTTGTAAGTACTTTTAACAAACTCAATTTATGAAATCAAGAAAGATACTCTTTTCTCTCTTTTTTATAGGAATTATTTTCACTTCTTTCTCTCAGAAAAAATACAAATTATATGTAGAAGGAGAAAAACATTGGGCTTATAGAGAGAACGTTCTCACTGATTTTGTATATGCTTTTTGTACTAAGAATTTTGAACAGATGGCAACTTCGCCTATAATAGCTGACAAAGAAAAAACAACTCTTTTCGAAGAAATTTACAACGAATTATTAAAAAATATTCCTAAAGATAATAAGGAAAAACAAATTAGTTTGTTTTTTGGAGAAAGAGAAATGAAATTTGGAGAGCGAAAAATTACTAAAAAGCGTATATTCTTTATGAATTTCTTTTTAGGAAATCTCCAAGAAAAGCGAAATGATGCTTTTTTCCAAATTTATCTTATCGGAGATACAAAAGAAGCCAACTTTATGTGTAAATCTATTGATATTCCTAATAAAAAAGATATAATTTCATATAAAGAACCTTCTCCTAAGGAAAAATTTAAATATCAAAAGGATATTATGGATGAATTTTCCTCTAATGCACTCTCTGAGGACAATCACAAAATTCTAGAGGAGTATTTTGAGAAAAGGAAACGTTGGAAAAATCTTTTTATTGAAGAATCTTTAGATAATTTATCTTTTAATTACGCCGAATGAAAGAAATAGAAGAAGACTTCTCCACTGATGATGAATTATACGAACACTATAGCTTCAAGGCTGGGAAAGGACAAGAACCATTACGAGTAGATAAATTCTTAATGAATTTTATTGAGAATGCCTCTCGTAATAAAGTCCAACAAGCTGCAAAAGAAGGTAATATATTTGTCAATGGGATTGCTGTAAAACCTAATCATAGAGTAAAAGCTAATGATGAGGTTAAAGTAATGTTTTCTCACCCTCCTCACGAGTATCTACTTGTTCCAGAACCTATTCCTTTGAATATTGTTTATGAAGATGAAGAACTTATTATTATTAACAAACCTGCAGGATTGGTAGTACATCCTGGTCACGGAAATTATCAAGGCACTCTTATTAATGGACTTATTTATCATTTCGAGCATCTGCCCCAGAATAGTTCACAACGTCCTGGATTGGTACATAGAATAGATAAAGATACGAGTGGGCTTCTGGTCATTGCCAAAACAGAATATGCAATGAATCATCTCTCCAAACAATTTTTCAACAAAACTAGCGAACGGGAATATATAGCTCTGGTTTGGGGAAATATAACTGATGATGAGGGAACTATCATTGGAAATATAGGAAGGCATCCCAAAAATAGACTACAAATGGCTGTCTTCCCTGATGGAAGTCAAGGAAAGGAGGCTATTACACACTTCAAGGTACTTGAAAGATTTGATTATGTAACTCTTATTTCTTGTAGACTAGAAACAGGAAGAACTCACCAAATACGAGCTCATTTTACCTCTATAGGACATCCTCTTTTCAATGATGAACGGTATGGAGGTGATAGGATATTAAAAGGAACTTCTTCTGCCAAATACAAACAATTTGTAGAAAATTGCTTTAAAATACTTCCTAGGCAAGCACTACACGCCAAAACATTAGGAGTAGAGAAACCCTCCACAGGTGAATTTCTTCGATTTGATAGTTCTCTTCCTGAAGATATGGTAGAATGCATAGAAAAATGGCGGATTTATATACAAAATCGTCTATAATAGATATAATTCCCGTAAAAAAACTAAATAAGTAAATGAAAACTTCTGTTGAAAATTTACAAGTTCTCTATGAGGATAATCATCTCATTGCTATTAATAAGCGAGCAGGGGATATTGTCCAAGGTGACAAAACTGGAGATATTCCCTTGAGTGAAATCATTAAACAATATCTTATCAGAAAATATAATAAAACAGGAGAAGCCTATCTGGGAGTAGTTCACCGCTTAGATAGACCTACTACAGGGGTCGTTCTTTTTGCCAAGACATCTAAAGCGCTTCCTAGATTAAATGCTTCTTTTGCTAATAAAGATGCCGTCCAAAAACGATATTGGGCTTTAATAGAAAAGAAAAAAATTATTCCTAAAGAAGGAACCCTTACACATTGGCTTGTTCGCAATACAAAACAAAATAAATCTTATGCATATCCTCAAGAGTGTCCCGATTCACAAAAAGCAGTTCTTAGTTATAAAATACTTAAGGAACTTGACCATTATCTATTAGTAGAAATTACACTACTTACAGGAAGACATCACCAAATTCGTAGCCAATTTGCCCACTTGGGATGTCCCCTGAAAGGAGACTTAAAGTATGGAGCCAAACGCAGTAATCCTGATGGAAGCATCTGCCTACACGCTCATTCTTTAGAATTTATTCATCCTGTAAAAAAAGAAAAAATTACACTTACGGCTCCCCTACCCAGTTCTTTTGAAAAAATTTTCTAAAAAAATAGTTCTACATAAAAGAGATTAAAAAACTCTAATATGTAGAACAAAATATTTGGCTTGTAACAGAATTCTATTTGAAGTATTTTGTTTTGGTTAGTATAAATACATTTTCTTCTTCTACACCTATTACTTCGTGTTCCACATCCACTGGGATATCATAAGTATCAAATGTATTCAAAAGAATTTCCTGATTATTAATAAGAAAACGCAATTTTCCTTTAATTACAACAAGGATAGCGGGTTCATTGGTTGTATGTTTTTTGAGGACTGCTCCTTTTCCTAGAGCCACAGCTACTTGCTTAATTCCTTCAGCTCTCTTTATAATAGTAACTGTTTGTTCATCTGAACGAAAAGTAAGTTGATCTAGTAGATTTTTTTTCTGTAAAGCAGCAACTTCTTGATAAGTACCTCCATTTACTGCCTCTATATTATACTTGGCTAGTATTTTTTTTGCTTGTTCGGCTCTTCTACCCGCTCTACAGAATAAAATAATATTTGTTTTTCCTTGGAATTGTCCTTTCTCTATTTCTATTTTATTTAAGGGAATATTTACCGCATTAGCCACACTTCCTTTAGCAAATTCTTCTGGAGTTCGAACATCTACAAGAAAAACATCTTTCTCATTAATAAGTGTTGCCAATGATTTTTCTTGTGCTTTTACTATTGTTGTTCCTAGTAATATAAAAAAAATACAAAATAAGTTTATTATTCTCATTTCTAATATTATTTAAAGATTATTTCCCTCTTAATTTCTTTTCCCAATTCCAAGCTGATAGAAGTGCGTCCTCCAAGGTCAGTTCTGCTTTCCATAGAAGTTCTTTATTAGCTTTATAAGTATTTGCATAAGCCGAAACTACGTCTCCAGCCCTTCTTCCTACTATTTTGTATGGAAGAGCTTGCCCTGTTACCTTTTCAAAAGCCTTAATTACTTCTAATACAGAAGAACCTTTTCCTGTACCTATATTAAAAACTTCATAGTTAGACTCATTATTTTCTTTAAGAAGTCTTTCAAGAGCAGCTATATGTGCTTTAGCTAAATCTACCACGTGAATATAATCACGGATACAAGTACCATCAGGTGTTGGGTAATCATTTCCATATACAGAAAGTGATTCACGTAAGCCTATAGCTGTCTGAGTGATATAAGGAACTAGGTTCTGAGGAACACCATTAGGCAATTCCCCTATAAGGGCTGAAGAATGAGCTCCAATAGGATTAAAATACCTTAATGAAATAGCTTTAATATTGGCAGATATATGACAAGTATCTCGAATTATTTCTTCGTTTATTTGCTTAGTATTACCATAGGGGGATTCGGCTTGCTTAAAAGGAGCATTCTCAGAAACAGGTAGTTCATCAGCTTGACCATATACTGTACAAGAGGAACTAAATATAAAAGAGACTTTTTCTTTTTTCTGAAGTTCTTGGAGAATATAAATAAGAGAAGCTATATTATTTTCATAATATAATAAAGGCTTTTCAACACTCTCTCCGACTGCTTTAGAAGCTGCAAAATGGATAACTCCTTCTATAGAGGTGTAACGCTGAAAGAAATCTTGTACTTTACCTTTCTCTCTAAGATCTATTTGCTCAAAAGCAGGCTTTTTACCTGTAATTTTACTAATTCTATCTAGCACTTCTATAGAAGAATTTGATAAATTATCAATAATAATCAACTCATAACCAGCTTGTTGTAATTCAACAACTGTATGAGAACCTATAAATCCTAAACCTCCAGTTACTAAAATAGTTGGCATATTTTTCTATAATTTTGTTTGTCTAATTTTTATCTGTATAAGTAATATGGATATCCCTTTGTGGAAAAGGAATTTCAATATTTTCTTGATCAAATTTTATTTTTATATTTTCCATCAAATAAAAACGAGTATCCCAATATTTTTCTGTATTTGACCATATTCTTAGAGATAAATTAACGGAACTATCTGCTAACTCCTCTACATATACAATAGGTGCTGGCTCCTGAAGTACAGTAGGGCATTCTTTTGCTAAGGAATATAGAATTTCCTTTGCTTTCTTAATATCTGAGCCATACCCTATTCCTACCATAATCTTATCTCGACGTTTATTATTTTGAGAGTAGTTGATAATACTATCCGAAAACAAAGGACCATTAGGAATCATTACTTTCTCATTCCCAAACTTAATTAATGTAGTATAGAAAGTTCCTATACGTTCTACTGAGCCTATTTGTCCTTTTGTTTCAATTGTATCACCTACCTTAAACGGCTTCAAAATTAACAACATAATCCCCCCTGCAAAATTAGAAAGAGACCCCTGTAGTGCGAGACCAATAGCAACTCCTGCTGCTGCTAAAGCTCCTAAAAAGGAAGATACTGGCACACCTACTTTCTGTATAACTGTCAAGAAAAGAACTATATAAAGAAGCCAACGTAATAATTCATTAACAAAATTCTGAATCGTAACATCTACTTCCCTATTAATCATTAAGCGTTTTACAAACTTCCTGATAAACCTACACAGCCATATCCCTACAAATAAAAGTATTATAGCTCCTATAAGATTTGGTAAAAAAGAAATAATCTTATCAACAAACTTAGTTGATAAAAGACTTACTTCCGAAAAAGATGATGAAATATTCTGTTCCATAATTACACTTAATTCATTGTTCTAAAGAAATCTGTAATTTTCTCTGATATAGATTTTATAAAGGTTTTACCTTCAGCCTTATTCTCCTCAGGTTTCTCTTCCTCAGTAGCTTGAATTGGGCTAGGTTCTATTTCCTTTTCTATCTTCACATCGGTTACAGGAAGTTCTTGTGAAGTTTCTTCTACGGAAGCTTCTTCACGGGATTGAGCAAACCCCATACGTTGTTCTTCAGCACGTTCATTCTCTATAGCATTCAAAAGAAGTCCTATTGAAGTTGCATAAATAGGTGATTCAAGCTCTTTAGGAGTATTATTAGCTAGGTGCTTATTGGGCAAACCAATGCTTGTGGTAATACCTGTTACATATTCAACCAATTGTCTCAAGTCCTTTAGCTCGCTTCCTCCTCCTGTAAGGACGATCCCTGCAATAAGTTTTTTACGAGGATCATTATAACCATAATTATTTATTTCATTAAAGATAGCTTCTATAATCTCTATCATACGACATTTGATAATATTAGCTAGCGTAGTTACTTGGATTTGCATTGGAGGTCTATCTTTGAATCTCTGGATATTAATCACCTCATTTTCTTTTGTACTTTGGGGCCAAGCAGAACCAAACTTAATTTTTAATGATTCAGCGTGTTTTTCAGAAACATCACATCCTGCTACAATATCCTTATTGATAACATTCCCTCCAAAAGGAATAACTGCTGTATAACGAATATATCCTCCTTTAAAAATAGCCAAATCAGTTGTCCCACCTCCTATATCTACCAAGGCAACTCCTAATTCCTTTTCTTCATCTGTCAATACTGATGCTGCAGAAGCTATAGGTTCTAATGTTAATCCTTTTAGTTTTATATTTGCATTAGCAATACATGTATGGATATTTTTAATAGGAGTTACTTGCCCTGTTACAATATGAAAGAGCCCTTCTAGCCGTGCCCCTACCATTCCTATAGGCTCACGGATATCATCCTGATTATCTACCTTATACTTTTGAGGTATAATATGAATAATTTCTTGCCCTGGGAACATATTTTTCATTCCCCTGATGCGAGAAGAAAGCATCTCCATATCCTCCATAGTAATCATTTGGTCAGGATTCTTTCGGGTAAGATAATCTGATACTTCATCACTATTAATATGAGACCCTGCAATTCCTACATAAGCCTCTGTAATAGTGATTCCAGCTTTAGCTTGCGCTTGTGTAACGGCTTGCTGAATGGCTTTAGTAGTTGTTAATATATTATCAACCATCCCTCGAGAAATTCCCTGACTCTTAGCTTTTCCATAGCCTAAGATTTCTAGTTTCCCGAACTGATTTTCTGCTCCTACTACAGCTACGATTTTTGTCGTTCCGATATCAATTCCTACAAAATATTTCTTCTGATTCATTTGAGTTTCCATTTTCATCTCTAAAATTTTATTTTACGATTTTCTTATATTTATGTTGTTTTATGTTTTATTAATAATTAATTAATATTTTCTTCTAAATCCGTATTATTAGCCTTTACACAAACTACCTGATTGGTATATTGAAGGTTAATCTGTGCATATTTATCTAGGAAATGATCCTTAGAAGCTTTTTTATAAAAAGATTTTAAGTTATTGAATTTCATATGAATATTATCACTATTTCCTATATATACCAGAAAATCAGTATCTCTCATTCTTGCTGAGAAAGTTCCTTTTTCTGAGATAATTTCCACGATATTCTCTTTTAGAAATTGATCTGTATATATATACTTAAGAATATGATAAGCATCCTGCCAAACAGTTTCTGTAACTCCCCTAACTATAGGCACTCTAGCTGAATAAGCATTGGAAAGAGGCATTCTATCTCCTTGCATATCCATATAATAGAACTGATTATTAGCATATACTCTTGCTATAGGTTCTCGTTGCTTTACAATAATCTTAAGAATCCCATCAATTGTAAGATAAATATCAGCTTTTTCTACCATTGGGCTAGCATTCAATTGCTTTTCCAATAAGCTTATTTTCAATTCCTTAAAGGAGTGTTCTTCTGCATTTTTTGTTGCAAATAATAAGCTCTCAATAGCATCATTTGTAATATATTGTATAGTTGGGTTCTCTACACGAAATATCTCAATTCTCTGAACCTTACGGATATTATTTCGATGAGTAGCGAAAGATTGCAATATAATAGGAAGTCCTATGATACAGCTCATTTTCAGTAATTTAGAAATATTATTCCATTTATTATTCATCAGAAAATTATCTATAAAATTCTATGGCAAAAATAATAATATTTAGTTGCAAGAGATAGTGATTTACCCCATTTTTATTAACAATTTAAAACTTGTTTTTTTATGAAAATTTTACTATTTTGTATTTTTCATTTTCACTACTTTTGCATTGAATTATCTCAATATTATAGTACAATGAAATTTCCACATACTTACACTCTAGAACAAATAGCTACTATTATAGGTTGTGATTTCGTAGGTGACAAGGATTTCCCCATTCTAGGAATGAATGAGATTCACGTAGTAGAAAGAGGAGACATTGTTTTTGTTGATCACCCCAAATATTATGACAAAGCCCTACAATCCAAGGCTACTACTATTTTAATCAATAAAAAAGTAACCTGCCCAGAAGGAAAAGCTCTTCTTCTATCTGAGGATCCTTTCCGTGATTTTAACAAACTGACTCTTTTCTTCAAGCCTTTTGAGCGAGCAACCTCCCTAATAGCTCCTACTGCCAAAATTGGTGAAAATACGATTATCCAACCAGGAGCTTTTGTAGGTAATCACGTGGTTATAGGAAAGAATTGTCTCATTCACGCTAATGTTTCTATCTATGATCATTGTGTAATCGGTGATAATGTAACTATTCACTCTGGCACTACTCTCGGTGCTGATGCTTTCTATTATAAGAAACGCCCAGAAGGCTTCGACAAGCTCCTATCTGGAGGTCGTGTAGTAATAGAAGACAATGTAGACCTCGGAGCTCTCTGCACTATAGACCGAGGCGTAACAGGTGACACTACTATCAAGCGAGGTACCAAAATTGATAATCACGTACATATTGGGCACGATACTATAGTGGGAGAAGAGTGCCTTATAGCTTCTCAAGTAGGTATTGCTGGCTGTGTAGTGATAGAAGACAGAGTTACTCTGTGGGGACAAGTGGGAATTACTAGTGGAGTTACCATAGGCGAAAAAGCTGTTATCCTCGCACAGAGCGGTGTAACTAAATCCTTGGAAGGCAACCAGACCTATTTCGGTTCTCCTGCTGAAGAGGCGCGTAAAAAATATAAAGAACTCGCTTCTGTAAGAAATCTTTATGAAAAACACTAGCAGATAGCCCAAAGGAGATGAAGAAAGCACTTGTAATCACCTACTATTGGGCTCCTGCGGGAGGACCTGGCGTACAGCGTTGGCTAAAGTTTGTTAAGTATTTGCGCAACTTTGGCGTAGAACCCATCATATATACGCCTCTAAATCCTACCTACCCTATGGTAGATACCCATATAGCCGATGATTTACCTCAGGACCTGACCTTACTAAAGACAAAAATATGGGAACCCTACTCCTTAGCCTCTCTTTTCTCCAAAGAAAAAACAAAAAAAATAAGCGCAGGCATTATCCCTTCCAAAAAACTCTCTTGGATGGACAAATGTCTGCTTTGGGTACGAGGAAACCTCTTTATTCCTGACGCTCGTATCCTGTGGGTACGCCCTTCAGTGAGGTTCCTAGCTGATTATATAACTGCCCATAACATAGATACCATTATCACCACCGCTCCGCCCCATAGCATACACCTAATAGGGCTTCACCTAAAAGAAAAATTCCCCTCCCTACGGTGGATAGCCGATTTTCGTGACCCTTGGACTAATATTGGCTACCATTCACAGCTATTACTTACTGCCAAATCTGCTCGGAAACATCTTTCTTTAGAACGAAAAGTACTACAAACTGCCGATACACTCATCGTAACCAGTCCTAGCACCCAGAGAGAGTTTCAAGCAAAGACCCAAAAGCCTATTGTACTCATCACCAATGGTTATGATGATACTTTTACCGAAAAAATACCCCTTTCTCCCTCTTTTTTACTCTCTCATATAGGTTCGTTACTCTCCGAAAGGAATCCAGAAACCCTCTGGAAGGTATTAGGAGAGATGATACAAGAGAATACTGACTTCAGGAAGGACTTACGTATCTGCCTGGCGGGTAAAGTAAGTGAAGAAGTGTTTGCCTCTATTGATAAGTATGGGCTCTCTTCCTTTTTGGAATATAAAGGATACCTATCACATACTGAAGCCCTTACGCTACAGCATACCTCTCAGCTGCTCCTCCTCTTGGAGATAAATCACCCGAAGACAGAAGGTATTATCCCCGGCAAACTCTTTGAATATATGGCTTCTCAGAGACCTATCCTTGCTCTCGGATTCCAACAGTGGGATGTTAAGGATATTATCTCACAAACCCAAACAGGTACGACGCTATCGGTAACTGATGCGAACGCTATCAAGCAAGCTATCAACCATTACTACACCCTTTACAAGGATAATAAACTACACTCTCAACCCGTTTCCATAGAGTCCTATCATAGAAAAGCACTCACTCAAAAGCTTAGCAAAATCATTCTAGGATAAAAAACAAAGGCTCTCAAGGTTATCACAAGACCTTTAGGGTTCTAAAACAAGTTCGGGTTCAATCTATCAATGATAAAATGATAAATACAAGTATTCCACAAATAATCAGAATGAATATATGCAAGTGGCAATTATCTATGATATAAGAAAAGACTATATAAAGGCTGTTGAGGCTTATGAAATGCTTATCAGAAATGATGATGCTCTCCCTGATTATTATATCAATCTGAGTTTTTTATACTGGAGCTTTGCTTTTGAATGGTACGAATTTGTAATTCCTAACAATATACCCGATTATTGGGTGAAAAAAGGAGGAAATGAATTCCTAAAAGTATTAGATTCAGGAATAAAAAAGTATCCTAAAGACATTGAATTACATTTTTGGAGAAGATATTTCCTTCATACAAGCTACGCTGAGGATTTTACAGAAGAAGAATGCCTAAATTTATTCGATTTGTACGGTCATAAGAATAAAATTCCTTATTTTTTCCTCTATCAATGTAATCATATAAGGTATAAAGAACAAAAAGACGAACTCTTAGGTATCATAAAAGGAAAAGAAACAGCAAAAAATCTATATATAGCATCTTTATTATAACCAAAATCAATCTATTAGCGATGTTTTCAGCTTCATTTATCCTTAGAAGTCTAACAAAACCTCTTCTGAGAAGTACTAAACGAAGCTGGTAAGGTACAAAACAGAATCTGTGAATAGTATAAAGTACTATATTCTATCTCTGAAAGAGATAAATCATAATCAAAGTACTCAATACAGCAAAAAAATACAATTGAAATCTATGAATAAAGAGAAAAAGAATTCCAAGAAATATGGAAATGTGTATCAGATTACGCTACCTAATAATAAATATATTTATGTTTGCTGGATAGGAGAATGCCATTTTGGATTTTTTAATTACTATTCTGATGAAGCTACAACAGACCTAAATAAACTTCTATCAGAGGGGTTCAAAATGTATAAATCTGGAAAAGAAACTGCTATCACGAAGAAAATATGGAAATTGATAGAGTATATTGATTTAGAGAAGGAAAATATTAGCTTTCCAGACCTAGCTATATTCCTTTCGTATAATAAAGAACACTTTATAGAATCTTCAAGAATTATGAGAGATGGAAATCCATATATAGTTCCTGTTGAATACTATATATCACTACTAAAAAAGGGATATGTATATGGATTCTTTGATAATTACAAGAGCTTTGAATTATGGTTGAGTAATTATTTTGAAACCTATCCTGATGTTGAAAAAATATTCCCTCTCCCTGAAAAATATAGGTAATAGTAACATATCAAATCTCTCGCTAAGTCCTCAGTATAACAAGGAATATTTTTACTACTGAAGTCATTTTGTGACTCATACCTACTATAACAAGAACTCATAGTTCTATTATATGTAGCAATACAACTTTTATTAATTGAGGTAGTATTATTTCACATATCAATAAGATAAATCACAAACTAGATACTCGTACTATCAGAGAAAAATATACCTCTCAAATCAGCCTACGAAAAATTTTATCTAAAATATTTTGCTATTTCGGAATAAAATCTTACCTTTGGCTCATTAATCATAAAATTTTAAAAATATGTCCTTCGCCAATTACAACAGTCAGCACTTCACTGAAGAAGAGTTTGCTAGGATACAAGATGCTTTGAATACCTTAAAGCAAGTATGTGAAAAGTATTTGGTTAATCTTTCTGCTGATGAAAGACAAAAATACGGTCGAGTGAATGAGCAGAACAAGCTCCTAGTTAATAAAGTGTATGATTATCACAAGCATCAGGCTGAATTACAAGCTCCAGAGGTCAATTGGGAAGAGTTCGATAAGGATTATATTTCTCGCCAGCGTTTGGAATCTATTACTAACCTATTAGAAAGAATCAGCATCGGTCTTTATAATGCTAAGATTATGCACGACCACGATAATTACCAAGCGGCTCTTACTGATTACGCTTATGCTTCCTACAAAGCAGGTACTCTTGACCCCAACTTTGAGAAAAAATACAAAGACCTCAAGCAATTCTTTACCAAAGGAAAAACTAAAAACACCAACAAAGAATCTTAAAATCCATCTGTACTATTTCCAAACTCCATTGAAGTATTCTAGAAGTACTTTGATGGAGTTTTTTAATGGTCTATATCCTGTTTTTAGTATTCTGAAAGCTATTTTAGCTCATTTGTATACTATTTTAAGTGCTTCGTTGGAGTCTTAGAGTGCTCCGTTGGAGTCTGAGAATGCTCCGTTGGAGTCTGAGAATGCTCCGTTGGAGTCTTAGAGTACTCCGTTGGAGTTTTAGAGTGCTCCGTTGGAGTCTGAGAGTGCTCCATTAAAGTCTGAGAATGCTCCATTAGAGTCTGAGAATGCTCCGTTGGAGTCTTAGAGTGCTCCGTTGGAGTCTGAGACTGCTTCGTTGGAGTCTAAAAATGCTTTTGCTAGTGCGAGCTTGTAGCTCGTACCTATAATAATAGGAATTTATAACTCTGAGAATGCTCCGTTGGAGTCTAAAAATGCTTTTGCTGGTGCTAGCTTGTAGCTCGCACCTATTATAATAGAAATTTATAACTTTATTATTATGAGAAATATATTTTTTACTAGTAAATATAATATATAATTAGAAATCTGATATAAATGAACCTCTCCTTACCATATCATATAGAAAAAATTAGTTTGCTGGATAGGTAAATAAGATATAAAAATATAAAAATTTGAGTTCATATAGACTTATTTGGATTTATCAACGAATCCTTATTCATTTTTAATAAGTAAAGAGGAAGTTTATCAAAGTAAAATCCTTTTTATACATAATCAATATTATTCTATATATGATAGAAATAAAACACGAGCATCTTGCTCGTGTTATTGAAATTAAATATAGGAAATAAAATATTGTTCTAATGTGAAGAGAGATTCTATAGATTTCAAAAACTATAAATCAGACGATGAATTTTTATATATAAATAGGTGATCACCTCCTATGTTATGTATTTTTACTAGATTGGCTTGTAATAAGGGCGCTTTTGTTCCTTTCAAGAATTGACTATTTCCTACAAATACACGTGCTTCGTCCCATAATCCTTTTTCTATGAATTGTTGAAGTACTTGAGTGCCTCCTTCTACGATAAGGCTTTGTATTTGTTTTTCATAGAGATAGTTACAAACTTGTTCGGGCATAGAAAGACCCGAAGAAAGAGGTACAAAAGACACATTGGAGGTATTGGAGACCTCTTTAGAGGTAAAAACAACGGTATTCCCTCCCTGAAAAATAGCCGAAGAAGCTGGTAGAGAATGGTCAGCATCTATTACTAATCGCAACGGATTATTCCCTACCCAATGCCGAGTTGTAAGGGAAGGATTATCTTTTATAATTGTATTCTTCCCAACCAAAATAGCTTCCTCCTGAGCTCTCCATAAGTGCGTGAGCTGTTGAGAAAAATCATTGGAAATCCATACGGGAGTATTTGTATCCTTGTGTTCAGGAGCAATAAAGCCATCTGCTGTCTGTGCCCATTTGAGAATAATATACGGGCGTTTGCGAGAATGAAAGGTAAAAAACCGAACATTCAGGGCTTGGCATTCTTCTTCCAATACACCTAAAACGACTTCCCTGCCAGCCTGTTGGAGCCTTTCTATTCCTTTTCCAGACACTTTGGAATGAATATCGGTACAACCAATTACTATTCTAGGAATTTCCTTTTCTATAATTAAGTCGGCGCAAGGAGGTGTTTTACCAAAATGAGCACACGGCTCTAGGCTTACATATAATGTACTTTCCTTAAGAAGATTTTTATCCTTGACCGAACTAATCGCATTAACCTCTGCGTGGGGTTCACCAGCCTTAGTATGCCACCCCTCCCCTATGATTTGCCCATTATGAACAATCACACTCCCTACCAAAGGATTAGGGTAAGTATATCCCATTGCTTTATGAGCTAAGGAAAGGCATCGCCACATATATTTTTCGTCTGTTGTCATAACTACTGACGTTGGAATTTCGCTGATACCCAATTATTTCTTTCTATATAGCTAACGAAAGTAAGTCCTACCTCTCGGCATCGTTCTTGTATGGCTGGTAAGTCCTCCAGATAGAACCCACTGACCAAAAGAATCCCTTCAGGTAGCAAATCCTGAGCGTAAGCCGGAATATCCGATAGCAAGATATTACGATTGATATTCGCCAATATAAGATTATACTTCTCCCCAGCAATAGCAGAGGCATCGCCCTCTTTTACAATAATGAATGAACAATTGTTCTGCTGTACGTTCTCAGTTGCATTTTCCACACACCAAGGATCTATATCGATAGCCGTAATATCGCGAGCCCCACGGAGGGCTGTCATAATCGCTAAGATGCCTGTACCACAGCCCATATCCAATACTTTAATCCTCTCAAGAGATAGCGGAATGAGTTGCTGGAGCATCATATAGGTAGTTTCGTGATGTCCTGTTCCAAAACTCATTTTGGGAGTAATCACGATATCATAAGGAGTAGAAGGTTCCGGATGAAAATTGGCTCGTACCGTACAGATATCCTCTACAACGATAGGAGAAAAGTTCTTTTCCCATTCTTCATTCCAATTGACCTGTTCTATTTCTGTTACTTGGTAAGAAATCGTAAATTCTTCGTTCTCCAGCAGGGAAACATCCTCTAGGACATCCTCCCTCCAAAGGTTTTTAGGGATATAAGCCTTAACGCCAGTGGGTGTATCCACAAAGCTTTCGAATCCTACCTCTGCGAGTTCTGCCACAAGGATTTCTACACCCAATTCGATAGGAGTAACCGTGAAATCGTACTCAATATAATTCATATCAAATAAAATTTTTATTATTTTAAGAGGCACAAAAGTACAGAAAATGAGTAACGGAAGCAAATATTTTCTAAGGTTTATTTTTCTTTGTTATCTTTTACAAATATTGTATATTTGTCAGCCATTAGCAAGCCTTTTCACTGATGAAAAAATATACTTCAGGTTATTCCTTTTGGAAAAAACAACAGCAGCGAGGTGTTCTTGCCTTGCTTCTTTGTTGCGTTATATTACAGATAGCTTATTTCTTAGTAGATGTACCTTCTTCGTCAGCCTTTTCTCAAGAGCGGGTGATAGCTCTTCAGGAGCAAATAGACAGCTTAAAGGTACAAGAGAGCGAAAAAGAAAAGCAATATGCTCTGAGTTCATTCAATCCAAATTTCATTTCGGATTACAAAGCCTACATTTTGGGTATTTCAGCCGAGGAACTCTCCCGATTACAATCCTTTAGAGAAACGGGCAAATATGTAAATTCAGCAAAAGAGTTCCAAGCGGTTACACAAGTCTCAGATTCTCTCTTAGCTACTATAGAACCCCTAATGAAGTTCCCTGATTGGGTAACAAAGAAGAAAGAAAACTATCATTCATATGAAAAGAAAACTGAAAAAATCATTAAAAAAGATTTAAACACTGCTTCAATAGAAGATTTACTACCCATACGAGGAATCGGAGAAAAACTCGCTGACCGAATTATCAAATACCGAGTAAAAGTACAAGGATTTTCCTCTAAAAAACAGCTCAGCGAGATATATGGATTATCCGAGGATGTAATAACAGAGGTCTGGAAATATTTTGAACTCCTTTCTATGCCTGAAATTATAAAGCTTAACATCAATGAAGTATCTAAGAAAGAACTGTCAAAAGTTCCTTATTTGTCACACAAAGAAGTAGATGAAGTACTTATTTTCCGTTCCGAAAGAAGAACAATTAATTCACTTGATGAACTAAAAAGCATAGGATTTACTCCTGAAAAAATAGAGCAATTAGGCTGGTATCTGAAAGTAAATTGATTAGTTCTATTCATAAATTTATTAGAAAACTTACAAAATAAGCTAGCCATATAAAAAAATATAGTATTTTTGCCCCAATTTTTATTAGATAGAGTTTTATGAAAAAGATATTTTCTTTTGTATTTTGCTTTTTATTATCCTCATATTGCTTTTCACAAGAAGAAAGTGCTTTCCAAGAAGGAGAATATTTGAAATTTCGTGTTCGCTATGGAATTTTCAATGCTAGTTATGCCTCTTTATCCCTAAAAAATAAGGTATATGAAGGAAAAAATGTCTATCACGCCTTGGGAAAAGGAGAAACAACTGGATTGGCTAAGATTTTTTTTACTGTAAAAGACACTTACGAAAGCTATTTTGATAAAAATACAGGAAAACCTTACTTTTTTAACCGTGATATCTATGAAGGAGGTTATACAAAAAAGCTGAATTTCTTCTTTAACTTCAATAATAATTCTGTAAGAATCAAAAATCTAGAGAATAAAGAAGAAAAGACAATGCCTATACAGCCTGAGATAAAAGATGTTATCTCGGCACTATATTATTTACGTAACAATCCTAAAATGAACTCTCTGAATAAGAATGATGAAGTGAATATGGATATGATTTTTGATGACGATGAAGTATTCAAATTCAGATTAAAATTTCTAGGCAGAGAAAAAATAGAAACCCCATTAGGAGAAGTCAATACCCTTATATTCAGACCTTTAGTACAAGATGGCCGTGTATTCAAAGAGCAAGAAAGCTTAACTCTTTGGATTAGTGATGATTCTAATAAAATTCCTGTAAAAATTAAAGCTAGTCTTCGTGTTGGCTCTCTTGTAGGAGAAATTATCAACTTTAGTGGGTTGAAATATCCTACAGTACTCAAAAATAAATAAACTTTATGGAAAAAGACTTAAGTAATTTACGCCTTACTTATTCTCAAGGAGAACTTCTAGAAAAGGACTTACGAGAGAACCCTATGGAACAGTTCCAACAATGGTTCTTACAGGCTCAGAACTCTGATACTGAACGTGAAGCTTATGCTATGTCTGTTGCAACAATTGGTAAAGATGGATTTCCTAAAACTAGAGTTGTCCTCCTAAAAAAATTCACTGATGAAGGTTTCATCTTCTATACTAACTATGAAAGTGAAAAAGGAAAAGCTATTATGGAAAATCCTCATCTGTGCTTATCTTTTTTCTGGTCTACCTTAGAAAGGCAAATAATCATTAAAGGTATTGCCGAGAAATTAGCACCTAATCTCTCAGATGGGTACTTTGCCTCACGTCCTAGAGGAAGTCAACTAGCTGCTATTATTTCTTCTCAGAGTGAAGTTATTCCCTCAAGAGAATTCCTACAGGAGAGGCTGAATTCCCTAGAGAAAACTAGCAATGGAGCTCCTCTAAAGAGACCTGAAAACTGGGGAGGTTTTTTAGTTAGACCTATCTCTATGGAGTTTTGGCAAGGACGTCCTAATCGTCTGCACGATCGTATTCGATATTCTCTACAAGAAGACTATGATTGGAAAATAGAGCGATTAAGCCCTTAACAAACGTTAATAAAAAAGTAAATTTACTCACCAAACATATTTTTTATCAACATTTTATATATTTCTTTTCTTGCTTGGTAAAAAATATGTATTTTTGTGCCGAAAATTATCTTTAATAAAAAAGTAAAGAATAGATTTATGAAAAACTTGGATGTTTATATAGAGGACCTTATATTCAAGCATAATTGTGTTATTATTCCTGAATTTGGAGCTTTTGTTTCCAATAGAAAAGCTGCAGAACTAGCTTCTGATAAGTCCTTTTCCCCTCCTCAAAAGGAGCTTACTTTTAATTCACGCCTGACTTATAATGATGGTTTAGTAGCTAAGCATATTTCTGAGGTGGAACGTTCTTCCTATGAAGAAGCCCAAGAGTATATTAAATCTGTTGTTAATAGATGGAAACAGGATTTAGCCCTAGGAATGGAAGTTCGCTTGGCTAATATAGGAAAATTTACCAAAGGAACAGATAACAATATTATCTTCACTTCTCTTTCAAAGGAAAATTACTTAACAGATTCCTTTGGTATGTCTAGCGTAACTACAAAAGAAATTAATAAGACAGAGACCGGAGTAGGTGTAGAAATAGCTAATCCTAACGCACAAGAAAATAAACCAGGCTTAGTAGAGAATCCCAGTGTAACTCCTGAAGAGGCTGTTGCTGGAAAGCCTAGGCCCAAGATGCCTATCCCTATAAAATATGCTGCTGTAGCTATTGTAGGACTTTCTGCTATTGGTTATGCCGCTTATGCACTTCTCACTCCTAAAGAGAATCCTACCATTGCAGAAGTACAAACAGATCCTGCCAGAGTAGAGGAATTATTAAATGAAGAAATTGCTAAGGCCACCTATACTCCTGACATACCTTTGAATGCTACTGATATACAAGTAACTAAAGACCCTAATTTAGTAAAAAAACGTAAAGAAGAACAGAAAAAAGCTGAGCAAGAAGCTAAAGAAGCTGAGAGAAAAGCAAAAGAGGCTGAAAAACAAAGTGTTGCTACTACTAAGCCTACTTCTTCCAATAGTGATGCTACTAGTAGTAGTTCTTCAACAACAACTAACACAAGCTCAGGGGGGACTAAATTATCTGGTAATTTCTTCCTAATCGCAGGAGCCTTTAGTTCAGAATCCAATGCTCGTAATAGAGTTCGACAACTTAAAAATGATGGATATAGTTCTGCTGGAATGGTAGGGCAAAATGAAAAAGGATACTACCTTGTTGCTTACAAAGGATTTAGTTCTAGATCACAAGCAGAAAGTTATATGCCACAAATAAAAGGAAAAGGACTAAGTACTTGGATTTATCCGCCTGCCAAATAATTTTTTATAATATAGAAAAAAACAAATGAGTTCAAATATATATATATTTGAACTCATTTGTTTTTTTATTATGCTTATATTTTTATTATATTAGAAAAGAGAGCTAATCCTATATTGGACAGCTCTCTTCTTAACATAAGATTTATCTCCTTTATTCTTTCCAAACATCTCCTTCTGGAGCTTTTGGGCTTGCTGGTGTAGTTCCCTGTAACGAAAGTACATAACTAGCTACTTGCTGACGCTGTTTTGGAGAAAGTTTAGACTTCCAAGCAATCATCCCTTTACCAGCTCGTCCTCCCTCAGTAATAGTATGGAAAATATTCTTAATACCTCCTCCTAATACCCAGTGATCATCTGTAAGGTTAGGTCCTATTCCTCCTCCTCCATCAGGAGCGTGACAAACCATACAATTGGCTAAGAAAATACTCTTACCTTCTTGAATATTAGGTTCATCATTTAAGAAAGTTATATTATCTACATTAATAAGGTTAGGATTTGCTTTCTTAAACGCTTCTATAGCCAATTTGGCTTCATTCATTTCCTTTTCATATTCAGTTTTCTGGCTATCTCCTCCAAAGACTTCATATTTGAACAAATATATAACTGCAAATATCACACAAGCATAGAAAAGATATTTCCACCAAGGAGGAAGATTATTATCAAGTTCTTGAATACCATCATAATTATGATCTAATATTATTTCAGATTCTTTCTCAAGAGGTTTTTGGTCTATCAGTTTCTGATAAATACGTCCCCACCAACTATTTTGTTGCTGAAACTCTCGTTGTTGTTTCTGTTCATCAGTAAGCAAATTATCAATAATATCTTCTACTCGATAATTAATCATCTCTACGGCAATAAGAACTATTGCAAGAAAAACTAGGAAAATTGTAATAGAAGGAATTGATACGATAGCTGATGCTTCTTCAGTTCCATATATGTATTCTAGTAATAAAGCTACAAAGCCTAAGATAATCAGAATACGTATTAAAGCTAATAAATTTCTCATAAAATGTTGTTGTTTGAGTCTTCGTCATTTAAAGGAATATTACTGATTTCATTCAGATCTTTTTTCTTATAGGAAAAAACCCACCAAAAAAGGAGCACAAAAAAAGTAAAGCAAATTATTAAAGAAATAATAGGATAAATAGATACTCCATTTATTGTCTCCATATGGTGTTTTATGAACTTCATCATAATAATTAATTATTTTTGAGTAGTTTCTTTGTTTGTTTTTATATCCACTCCTAATCGTTGCAAATAAGCTATCATTGCAATAATTTCACGCTTTTCAATTGGTAAGAATTTCTCACCACGAATTTCGGCATTTTTCTTCGATTTTTCATAGCTAGAAACAAACCTAGGATCATTATTAAGATTATTAGCTATAGCCCGAGCTTGTATTTCAATATTTTTCTGAGCATATTGAAAATCCGCTTCATTATAAGGAACTCCTAGGCTAGCTAAAGTTCTCATCTTCTGAACAGTTCTATCTGTATTAAGCTCATTCTGCATTAGCCAAGGATAAGAAGGCATTATACTTCCTGTCGAAGTTTTTCTTGGATCAATCATATGATTAAGATGCCAGTTATCATTATATTTACCTCCTAATCGATGCAAATCAGGTCCTGTACGCTTACTTCCCCATAAGAAAGGACGGTCATATACAAACTCCCCTGCTTTAGAGTATTCTCCATAACGTTCTACCTCACTTCGGAAAGGACGTATCATTTGTGTATGGCATCCTACACAACCTTCTCGAATATAAATATCTCTACCTTCTAATTCTAATGGAGTATAAGGCTTTACTTCTGAGATAGTTGGAATGTTTTCTTTCACTAAAAGAGTAGGAATGATTTGTACAGCTCCCCCAATAGCTACGGCTATAGTTGCCCAAATGGTCATCTGTACAGGCTTTCTTTCAAGCCAATTATGAAGAGTTTCTCCTGCTATTCTTCGTTTGCTAATAGGAGCTAAAGCTGGCGCCTGAGCAAGTTCGTCAGTTACTTTTTGTCCTTGACGAATAGTCTGTACTACATTAATAACAGCAAGGATTGCTCCGCTAATATATAATGTTCCCCCTATAGCACGCATAATATACATTGGAATAATAGCTTTTACTGTATCAAGAAAGTCATATACCAAATTTCCGTCTGGAGTAAACTGCTTCCACATAGAAGCCTGCACAAATCCTGCTATATACAAAGGAATTGTATAAAGAACGATTCCTAGAGTTCCTATCCAAAAATGAGTATTGGCAAGGCGCAAAGAGTACAAGTTGGTTTTCCACATTTTAGGAACAAGATAATATATCATCCCAAAAGTGAGGAAACCATTCCAAGCAAGTGCTCCCACGTGTACGTGTGCAATAATCCAATCTGTAAAGTGAGCAATTGCATTCACATTCTTAAGAGCTAAGGTAGGTCCTTCAAAAGTTGCCATTCCATAGCCTGTAATAGCCACTACCATAAATTTTAGTACTGGCTCAGTACGTACCTTATCCCACGCTCCTCGTAATGTCAATAGACCATTAATCATACCACCCCAAGAAGGAGCAACAAGCATTACAGAGAAAACCACTCCAAGATTCTGTGCCCATTCAGGAAGTGCAGTATACAGAAGGTGGTGTGGCCCTGCCCACATATAAATAAATATTAAACTCCAAAAATGGATAATTGATAATCTATATGAGTATACAGGTCGTTCTGCTGCCTTTGGTATAAAATAGTACATTAACCCTAAGAAAGGTGTTGTTAAGAAGAAAGCTACGGCATTATGTCCATACCACCATTGTACCAATGCATCTTGTACTCCAGCATACACTGAGTAACTTTTCATAGAAGTAATTGAGATAGGAAACTCCAAATTATTGAAAATATGAAGTAGAGCTACCGCAACAAAAGTTGCCAGATAGAACCAAATAGCCACATAGATATGACGTTGTCTTCTCTTGATAAGTGTCCCTATCATATTAGCACCCCAAGCAACCCATACAATAGCAATTGCAATATCAAAAGGCCACTCAAGTTCTGCATACTCCTTAGAGGTACTCATTCCCATTGGGAAAGTAATAGCAGCTCCTAATATAATGAGTTGCCATCCCCAGAAGTTTAATTTGCTAAGAAAATCACTATACATACGTGCTTTAAGCAAGCGTTGCATAGAATAGTAACTCCCTGCAAAAATTGCATTCCCTACAAAAGCAAAAATCACAGCATTCGTGTGTAAAGGTCGCAAACGACCAAAACTCAGCCAAGAAATTCCTTCTGTTAAGGTAGGAAACAAAAATAAGTAAGCCAGTAGAAGGCCCACTCCCATCCCTATAACACCCCAAAAAAGAGTTGCATAGACGAAATTCCTAACAATTTTGTTGTCGTAATAAAATTGTTCCATTTCCATAAAAATGTTCTTTAGAAAGTTTTAATTTATCTTTTGTTCTCATTATAAATTTTTGTGGTTGGAAGAATTTTCGTGGTTGTTGTTATCTGTAGCAGAGGTTTCCTCTACTATTTCATCTTCAAAGAGCATCCGTATAGCAGGGGATTGAACATCATCATATTGTCCTTTGTAGATGGCACGCAAATACAAGAACAAAAAAAGCCCTACCACAATTGTGCTAATAGAAATTAGCATATAAATAACGCTCATCCATTATGAAAATTTGGTGCAAATGTAAGATTTTTTATTGTATTTGAAAAATAATTTTTTATTTTTTTGAATTTTAATATTGTTAAAATTATGATTATATTGATTTTAAATAAACTCTCAAAAAAAGTTTATAGCTTCAAGCCTCATTTATCCTCTCTATTCAACGAATATAGGTAAGATAATCCTTTTATTGTGTGATATTTATCATCTATCTGAATTTCAGAAGTCAATTTACTAAAAATATGTCCTACTCCTCCTGTAGAAATGACTAAGAAATCACTTTGATATGTTGTCTTAATCCGATGAATAAGTCCTTCTACCATAGCTGTATAGCCATAAATAATCCCACTTTGCATACAAGTTTCTGTATCCATTCCTAGAATAGACTTAGGTTCATTAAGCTCTATATAAGGTAATTGAGCTGTGTTATTAACTAAAGATTGTAAAGAGGTTATCACCCCAGGAGCTATTATTACCCCTAAAATCTTTCCTTCTTCTGTAACTCCTGTTAGGGTTAAAGCTGTTCCAAAATCAATAATAATTTTCTTCTGATTAGGGTACAAATAATGAGAGGCAACTGCATTTGCATAAAGGTCTGTTCCCATCTGATTAGAATGATGACTAACAGCACTTGGAGTATCACGATTGACAACAAAAGGCTTTACTTGAAATGTCTTTTGTAACATCTTAGCTATAATTTGTGTTTGTTGAGGAACTACAGATCCTATTACAATCTTGGTAATCTTATTAAAGGCATTCTTGTATTGTTCCTTATAAGTCTGAAAAGTAATGTAAAACTCTCCTGCTGTACGATAAGGTTTGGTCGCTATTGTCCAAGAAAGATGTACCTTATTGTCCTCCATTACTGCAAAACGAATATTAGAATTGCCTATATTAACTGCTAATAACATATTATATTATTAAATCTCATTAAATATTATCAGAAGCATACCATTCAGCATAAGAGCTTTCTGTCTCTTGTAAGCGGAGGCTATAGAGAGATATATGTGAAGGTAAATATTGTTGCAATCGATGAGCAAAATCAACAATAAGCATCTCACTAGTCGGTTGATAAGGAAGTAAAACTACTCTATGTCCTTCCATCTTAAGCTTTTCTGCGAGAAATTTATGTGGGCTATTTCCGTTAAAAAATATTGTATGGTCAGCCTCTTTTATAATATATTCATTAACAATTTCCTTAATATCTCCAAAATCAATAACCATTCCATTTTTTACATTCTCTATATTCTCAATTGGAGTACCTATGACTGTAACCCATAGCTTATAACTATGACCATGTATATTTTTGCACTTTCCATCATAACCATAAAGTGCATGTCCTGCTTCAAATTCAAATTTCTTTGTAATACGAATTTTTGCCATTTTTATTTCAAAATAATATTTAGTCATCAAACTCAGAAAGGCGACATCCCTTTCCATTAGCTAAATCTTCTATAAAAGAAAGTGTTTCTATACCTTGTCCTGCGTAGATTTTATGTAGCTCAGCAAGAATACGTTCAGCAACTATACGAGATTCTGCCAAGGCAAATACAGAAGGACCTGAACCTGAAATTCCAAAGGTGATCCCACCAGCCTCTAGAGTAGCTTCCTTCATTTCATCAAAATAAGGAATGAGTATCTTACGGGAAGGTTCTACCAAAAAGTCCTTGCACGCTTTTCTTAAAAGGTCGTAATCTTCTTGGTATAAACCGCTTACAAAAGCCCCCATAGCAGATACTTGTTTGGCTACGATGTCCAAAGATACGTGTCGAGACACTATACTACGAGCCGAAGCGGTATTTACCTCTATATTAGGAAAGAAAGATACTGCATGCAGACCTTTAGGTAGGGGTAATCGAATAGGTTTGTTCTGATACAAAAGCACAATCCCTCCTAAGATAGCAGGGGAGACATTATCGTAATGCGCTGATCCACAAGCTGCACGTTCGCCTTCGGCAGCAAAGGGCAATAGCTCCTCTAAGGAAAAAGGATTCCCCATAAGGGTATTGTAAGCGAAAGCTGCGGCCGCACTGCTAGCGCTACTAGAGCCTAAGCCACTACCAGAAGCAAAACCCTTGCGGATACGAACATCTACATACAAAGGATTTTCTAACTGTGCTTGCATAGCTTGAATGACCACGGTACAAGAGTTTTTCTCCACGGCATAAGGCAGGGGAGTAGCACTTTCAATAAAGGTGATTTTGTTCTGCTGGGTACCATTGGGAGTAACCTCCA